>NZ_JAULLI010000039.1:0-3638 GCF_030518115.1 Ligilactobacillus sp. 110_WCHN | reverse complement strand
TTGGAAATTTCTGGTACCACTTGACCTTACTGTTAAGTAACATTAAGCAGGCTCCCAAACGAGTGATTATCGTTGACCTGATGTATCTGGCAGACTTAACCTTGCTGCCTGTTCTTACTTCATGGATCATCGAAAAGCCAAGCGCTTTGGCTGTTGCAAATTACGGAATTGTTTACTTAATTGCCCAACTCGTTCGAACTTGGTTGCGCCATATCGTTTTTTCAATTCATATTTCCTCTGCTTTACCCGCCGAACGGGCAGCAATTATTGAAGACCATACCGACCGGCAAATGCGATTGCGAACGATTTTGTTATTCATCTTAAACGGAAGCTTGATTGCTTTAGCACTCTTAAATCCAAAATTAACGATTTATGCTTATTTAGCACTCCCCATTTTGGATTTCTTTCTTCCAAGTCATAAAAAATTGATCAAAAAAATAAAGCGGTAAAATTACCGCTTTATTTTTTTACCTTTAATGTAATCTTTCCCTTTTGCGATCCAATCGTTACTTGTGAAGCCGAGTCCAGTTCGCCTAAAAGCAATGCTTCACTTAATCGATCTTCAACTTCAGTTTGAAGTGCTCGCCGCAATGGTCGTGCCCCATATTCAGGGCTGTAGCCTTTCTTCGCAATCGTATCGATCGCAGCGGGAGTAATCTTTAAGTTAACTCCTTGAGCTGCAACTCGCTTAATTACTTTTTGCGCCATCAATTTTACAATTTGATGCAACTCATCTTTCGAAAGTGAATGGAAGACTAAAATATCATCGATCCGGTTTAAAAATTCTGGGCGGAACGTCCGCTTTAACCGTTGATGAATCTTTTGCGACATTGCCCGGTATTCGTTTTCGGGAGTAGCTGCTCCGAACCCAACTTCTTTTTCATCACGCAGATCCGTTGCTCCTAAGTTCGACGTCATAATGATGATCGTATTGCGGAAATCGATTTTCCGGCCTTTTGAATCCGTCAAAAAGCCATCATCTAAGACCTGCAAAAGCAAATTAAAGATGTCCGGATGGGCTTTTTCAACTTCATCAAGCAAAACAACTGAATAAGGATTTTCCCGTACCTTATCGGTCAACTGACCGCCTTCATCATGACCAACATATCCCGGAGGAGCACCAACTAACCGACTCGATGCAAATTTTTCCATGTATTCGCTCATGTCGATTCGAATCATTGAATCTTCTGAACCAAAGACTGAAGCCGCGAGGGCCTTTGCTAATTCGGTCTTTCCAACCCCCGTTGGTCCCAAAAACATAAATGATCCAATTGGACGATGCGGATCCGCTAATCCACTGCGTGACCGGCGAATTGCCTTTGCAATTGAACTGATTGCTTCATTTTGACCGATTACCCGTTGATGCAATGTCTTTTCGAGATTTAACAAGCGTTCACTTTCGGTCTTTGAAATTTGTGTAACCGGAACGTTTGTCCATTCAGAAATGATCGTTGCAACATCTTCAGGGGTAACCTTAACCTTTTGGCGATCTTCATCGTTTGCTTGTTCTTCATACTGTTTAAGTTGCTTTTGATTGTGTTCATATTCCTTTTGGGCTGACACTAAATCATCCATATGACGGGTCGTCAAATCAAAATCAATTTTCTGTTTTAATTTCTTCTGCTGAAGCCGTAACTGGCCAATTTGACTTTCATTATTTTGATTATCTCGCAGATGAGCCCGAACAGCAGCTTCGTCAAGAACATCAATTGCTTTATCCGGTAAGAAACGATCTGGAATATAACGTTTGCTTAAGTTGATTGCTGCCTGAATAACTTCGTCTGAAATCAACACATGGTGGAACTCTTCGTATTCGGCCCGTAAATTTGAAATAATTTCAAAGGCTTCATCCTTTGAAGGTTCTTCAACTTTAACCGTTGCAAACCGTCGTTCCAATGCAGCATCCTTCTCAATATATTTGTGGTATTCGTCAAGGGTCGTTGCCCCTAATAATTGAATTTCGCCCCGTGCAAGCGCTGGTTTCATAATGTTCGAAGCATCAATTGCTCCTTCAGCGCCTCCTGCTCCAACCATTGTATGCATTTCATCGACAAACAAAATAATGTCACCAGCATCTTTGATTTCACGAAGAATCTTCTTTACACGATCTTCAAATTCACCCCGGTATTTGGTTCCTGCAACTAAGGTTCCCATATCAAGGGAAACAATCCGCTTATCAGCTAATTCAGTTGGAACTTCGCCATCGGCAATTCGTTGGGCAAGCCCTTCTGCAATCGCTGTTTTCCCAACACCTGGTTCTCCTAGTAAGACCGGATTATTTTTCGACCGCCGCATTAAAATTTCAATTACGCGATTAATTTCTTTTTCACGTCCTGAAATCGGATCGATCTCACCGTTCCGAGCCATTTTAGTAAGGTCTCGTCCAAGCTCTTCGATCAATGATTTTTGCTTTCGCGGATTTTCTGCTTCTTTACGGATCCGACTCAATTCTGACGGAGCAAATCCTAACTGGAGCAACGTTGTTCGTTTTACATTTGCAACGTCAATATCCAAGTTTTTCAAAATCCGAACGGCAAGGGAATCCGGCGCTGCCAGAAGTGCTAATAATAAATGTTCGGTCCCAATTTCATCAGATTTTAACAATCCTGCAATTCTTTTTGCCAGTTTAAAAGTTGCCTTTAATCCTGGAGTATAACCGCCTTTAGTTTCAATGTTCCCACCATTCTCGTGATCACCAATGCGTTCCATCTCATTTAAGATCTCATTGGGCAATAAACCTTCTGAAGACAGAACAACGGCTGCAATACTTGGAGTTGAATTAGCTAATCCCCAAAGAAGATCAGCTGTTCCTAATTGCCGTTTTTGATCACCAATGTTTAATGAGCTGATGTATTTCAATGCTCGTTGTGATGCTGCGGTAAAGTCGTAGTTTTCCATTTATATCAGCTCCTCCTATTCTTTACACCTTAATCGATTTAATATACTGATCAAGACCCGTGCCCGAACCTGATCTTCAATTTTTTTATCTGCAAACGAAAGCGTATTACTGTCGATTGCAGCCAAAATTAAATTTGCTTCTTTTTTAGTCAAGACTTTATCTTCATATAAACTTTGAATGATTTGAAGGCCTTTACGGGCATTAATGTCCTCGCCAATGTAATCGATCAAGTCATCAATTACATTTACATTATTGATCAAATTAACTTTAGCGATTCGGATATACCCACCCCCACCTCGTTTGCTTTCAACAAGGTATCCATTTTGGATATTAAATCGGGTTTTAATCACATAATTAATCTGTGAGGGAACAACATCAAATTGTTCTGCAATTTCAGACCGCTTAATCTCAATTTGCTTTGAATCTGCAAGGATTTCTTTTAAGTAGCTTTCAATAATATCTGAAATATTTCGATTTTGCATTGAATCGCCTCCATTATTTGACTAACATTGACTTTTATTATACTTGATGACAATGACAAATTGCAAAAAATACTTAATATAACAAAAAAAGGATGAACCTTAAAAGTCCACCCTCTTCACATTATCGGGAAAACAGGATTTGAACCTGCGACCCCTACGTCCCGAACGTAGTGCTCTACCAAACTGAGCTACTTCCCGATATTGTTATCTTTAATTTGATAGTAAAAAAGTCATCACCGATCAGCGATGACTTCTAC
>NZ_JAULLI010000038.1:0-3893 GCF_030518115.1 Ligilactobacillus sp. 110_WCHN | reverse complement strand
TTAAGAAATGGCTTTTTATTTTTACTTAATTATTTGTTTTTGAACATATTCTCTATACTTTTTATGATTTCTTAACAATTCGTCATGTGTACCTTCACCTGAAACTCTCCCGTCATCTATAAAGTAAATATCATCCGCATCTATTATCGTTGATAATCTATGTGCAACTACTATCGTAGTCACATCATTCATAACATTTTTTAAAGCTTTCTCAACATAATCTTCTGACATACCATCTAAACTAGATGTGGCTTCATCTAAAATTAAAATATCTGGATTCTTTAAAAAGATTCTCGCAATTTGTAACCGTTGTTTTTGCCCCCCTGAAAGTTTTACACCTTTTTCTCCTATAAAAGTATCGACTCCTTTGCTCATAGCATTTATATCGTCTAATAAGTACGCATTTTCGAGTGCTCTATTAATTTCTTGATCACTTGGATTATAGTTTAATCCAAATAAAAGATTATCTTTTATAGTACCAGTTATGGTAGAAGTATCTTGTAATACAGCAGCAAAATGTTCTCTCCAATCACTAACTGTAAAATCTTTTGAGGAAATATTTCCAATCATTATAGTTCCCGCATTAGGTTCATAAAAACGTTCTATTAAGCTTAATATCGTTGTTTTTCCTACTCCCGATGGGCCAACAATAGCTGTTTTTTTATGCGCTTTAAATTTTAAACAAAGGTCATCTAATACATTTCTTTTTCCATAACTAAAAGTAATATCATTTAGTAATAAATCCTGATTTCCGAATTTTTTTTGATAATTTTTCCCATTATAATCTTCTTCACTTATATTTAAAATTTCATTTATCTTTTCAGTTGCCCCTTCAACAGTCTTATACTCATTTGCAAAATTCACAATGGCATTAACCGGGTTAATTATTTGAAATAAATATACTAAAAATGAAACCAGTGTTCCTACCGTTAAAGTACCCTGTTGAACTCGATATCCTCCATATCCAAATATAACTGAAACCATGGCAAATAAGCACAAAAATACCAATGGATCCGTTATTGAGGAAATTAAATCTGACTTTATCGAAATTTTATATATTTTATCAATATTCTTTTTTTCTTTTTGCTTTACTTGTTTTTCAGCAGTACTTGCTTTAATTAATTTAATTTGATTTAAAAATTCTGAAATACTTCCTGTTAACTTACTAAGAGCATCTTGATTTTTTACTGCATATTTCCCTGCTAAAGAACTAAGCGGTGCAATTAAAACCATTAACATTGGAAGAAGTATTAATAATAATAAACTTAATTTCCAGTCTAGTACAAATAACGCAATCACCGACCCAAAACAAATAACTATACTTGATATAAATTCAGGTAATGCCATTGTTAAAAATCGTCTTATAGCCGCAGTATCATTAACAACTCTGCTGGCCAGTTCACCACTATGATTATTGTCAAAGAAAGGAATTGGCAACTTAATAATATGTCTAAATATATCTAATCTTTGTATTGCTACTTTTTTCTCCCCTTCTTTACTTGTTATATAACTTCCTAATGCAGTTAATATCGTTTGACATAGAAAAAATATCCCAATTAAAATAATTTTTTTCATATCAAACTCTTTTGAAGCCATATCTATAAACTTTTTCAATTCTAATGGTATAAATATGCCTATAATTCCTCCAAGAGTTGATAAAATTATTCCTATTATAAGTTCATATGTAATTTTTATATGTAATCTTTTCATATATTTAATCCTTTTCTTTCATAAACTCTATAAATTAATTTTAAAATATTAATCTAATTTTTAAAATATTAATGATTTACTTTAATTACTATGTTATATTTAATGTATATCATATACAAGGAGGAATTTTTTATGAATAAACCAAAGGGATTATACTTTCCAACTCAAAAACTTGATATCAAAGACGGAATCGTAATGGGTAGCCATACATCATACACTTTTATGTGGGATTATTGGATTTATAAAACATCTACTCATTTTGAACAAAAAGAACAAAATAAAGAAGACAACTTTATGTTTACAACATCATTAGCATAGATATAACAAGTAAAATTGTACTTTATCTCTACTGTAAAAAAACTTGCTTTTAAACTTAAAAGCAAGTTTTTTATTAATGTTAACTTTCTTTTCCTTCTTGTAGATTTTATAAGTCTAATTTTTTTCGTTACTCACTCTATTTATTTCATCTTCAAACCCTGCTAGTGCCGCAAACGGTAAGAAAATCGAAGCTCTTTCGTTCAATGGCATGCGATATTGATCCTTATGCGCAGCATAATCATAATCAATTATTTCTTCTACATCATACGTCATGCTAAATGCCCTCCTATCTGCTTATTTCTTCTTAATGTCATAGCCTTATCTTTTAAATCTAATCCTTTAAAAATTGCATTTTTTCCAAACCGTTCCTGAATCTTTAACGTTGTTTCTTGTAATGTTTGTTGTCGATCCAATCCATCTTCATTTGAAAAATCACAAAATAAATTGCCCTGCTCATAATTAACGATCGTATCCTGACAACCCTTTAAATTATGTGCAGTAATCGTTATCCTCCGTAATAAGTAATCTGAATCAACGATTTCATTAAATAATCGTAATAACTGCTCTCTAATATCCTGCTCTAAATTAGAATACCGGCTAAGGCCAATGCAACCTCTTACTGATTTTGGACGAACTCTGCCAAACCGATCAACTTCAGCTTCTTCAACATCATCAACATAATTAAACGTCTTACAATCGTAATGAATGCTCAAAGATAATTCATTCGTTACTTGCTTAGTATTCAATAACTTCAATGCTAGCTCTTGGCTCATTTCTTTAATTATCATTAATCCATCACTGTAATTGTATGGTTCGTTCAACAACTGACCGACTGTCAAACAATGATTTTTCGGCCGATAATCATTAATATCTTTAATTGTCAGATCTTCAAAACCCCAAGCATGATCAATTAAAATTTCAGCATTAATTCCAAACTCACGATACAATAATGCCTTATTATACCGATCACTAAGTGTACCCAGAGAACACGCTGCAATCTCCCCCATTGTATGTATATCTAACTTATCCAATCTTCGAGCATAACCTTTTCCAACACGCCAAAAATCAGTAATTGGTTGATGATCCCATAATTGCTCCCGATATGTACGTTCGTTTAACTCGGCAACTTTAAAGCCTACTTTCGTTGGCGTCATATGTTTCGCCACAATATCCATTGCCACTTTTGCTAGATATAAATTAGTTCCAATGCCTACCGTTGCTGTTATTCCCGTTTCCCGATAAACATCATTAATTATTCGGTCTGCTAAATCTACCGGGTTACAATCATAAAGTTTTAAATACGGTGTCACATCAATAAATGCTTCATCAATCGAATAAACATGAATATCCTCTGCTGCAATATATCTTAAATAGATGCTATAAATATAAGCACTTACCTCTTCATATAGCTTCATTCTAGGTTTTGCTATTCTAAACCCAATTTCCAATGCTTTATTATTAATTAACTCTTTACGACTACATGATCCAGCTCGAAACCGATGACCTAAGACCCTACTCTTACGCTCATTATTTAACTGATTAACTTGCTGTTTTACCTCAAATAACCGCGGTCTTCCTGGAACTCCAAAGCTTTTTAAAGCAGGAGATACTGCAAGACAAATCGTTTTATCTGTTCGACTTTGATCTGCAACCACTAAATTAATATCTAATGGATCTAACTTTCGTTCACGACACTCAACTGAAGCATAAAAAGACTTAAGATCAATTGCCATATATACTTTATCCAATTTAACCACCTATAAAATAAATGGAACATATGTTCGATAAAAGTATAACATAGAAATAAAGATAGTAAATAAATATATTAAGTATATTAAGTATATTCAATATATTTCAAAATAAAG
>NZ_JAULLI010000037.1:0-4259 GCF_030518115.1 Ligilactobacillus sp. 110_WCHN | reverse complement strand
AATGACTAATGAGCATTCACGTTAGTGATTAACATAATTATTATGACCCGTTGGTCAAGTGGTTAAGACACCGCCCTTTCACGGCGGTAACATGGGTTCAAATCCCGTACGGGTCATTGATATGCTGATTTAGCTCAGTTGGTAGAGCAACGGTATCGTAAACCGTGGGTCACAGGTTCGACTCCTGCAATCAGCATGATAAAACGTTCATAAATGTTTATAAGCCTTGATATAAGGCTTTTTTTGTTTATAAAATAACGTTAATATCAGGTAAAATTCAAAATCTTGACACACTGCTGGCACATCGAATTTTTCAATGTGTCAGAAAGAAAAAATAATTAATAAAAACGTTGATATATCAAGGAAGAATAGCATAATCCAATGTGTCAGAGATGAATAAAGACGAAAATAGCGAGCAGTTTGCTCGCTATTTTTTGTTACTAAAATCTTTGATTAATGGAATTAAATCTCTCGAAAGGATATCAAGATCACTATAATTGAGTTTATGCATTACTTTAATTAGTTCAATTGCTGAAGGAGGTAATTCAGAAAAGGAATTTTCGATATCATCTCCGACAAGCTTACCTAGTTGAATATTTAACGCTTTACATATATTTAATAATTTGCTTAGACTAATATTACCAATTCGTCCAGTTTCTAATTTCGAAATAAAGTTGAGTGAAAGATCACTTTTCTCAGCTAATTTTTCTTGCGACAATTTTTGTTTTATTCGATAATATCTAATTTCATTTCCAATATTTAAATTTTCATACATATAAGTTTATATCTCCAAAAACATATTTCATAGCTAAATCATAGAGATATTCACATTTGGTTACTATGTAACAAAATAATATTTTTTAAATAAATATTAATATAATAATAAATTGTGATATAATTTTTACTATCATAAATGAATTCTTTATGTAAAAAAGATGGATTTTAAAGAAAAGAGGAATATAAATGGAAAAGGGTAAAACAATTCTTACAACCGCAGCCGTTGCTTTAGCAACTACAACAATCGGGGCAGGCGTAGCAAACGCTGATAATGTTCAAACAGCTTCATCTAATAACGTACAAGCTAAGGCTAGTGATAAAGTAACCAATGCTGATTTAAATTCAGCTAAACAAAATGTTTCATCAGCCAAGGCATCTGTATCATCTGCTCAAGCAAATGTAAATTCAGTACAAAATAAAGTAAATGCCGATAAGCAAGATGTTGCTAACAAACAAGCAACAGTTTCATCAGCACAAAGTTCAGTTGATAATGCTCAAAAGAGTGTCGATGCTGCTAAGCAAAAAGTAGCTGACGCATCATCAAAGATTCCTGAAATTCAAAATTCAATTAAAAAGCAAGAATCTACTATTAACAATGATCAAACAACGATTGCTCATGATAAACAAAATATTAGTAGTCAACAATCAAAGGTAAACGTTGATAAGCAAAACGTTTCATCGGCACAAGTAAATGTATCAGCTAAGCAATCAGCCGTATCATCAGCTCAAGCCAATATTAAGCGTGATCAACAACGGATTGATGATATTCACAATGCTCAAGCTATTGCATCATCAGCTCAAAGTAAGGTAAACACCGACAAGCAAGATGTAACAAGTAAGCAATCAGCTAAAGATAATGCTCAAAAAGCAGTTGATCAAGCATCAAGTAATAAATCACACGCTGATCAAACAGTTAGCGATGCTAATCGGGCTTTGAATTATACTCAAAATAAATTAAATCAAGATCAAAGCAAATTAAATGACACACAAAATGAACTGGATAATGTGACCGACAAGATTAACTCTATTAATTCGATTACATTGCCTAAGGGATACAATAACGAATCTATTAGTGGGAATGAATCTACCAAGTTATTTAACGAAGGAATGAGTGATCCAGCCAATACGTACCATCCAAGTAAAGCAGATGATTATCAAGTTGATCCAACTAATTTAACCGCTGCTCAACAAAAAGAATTAAATGTTTGGGTCGCATCAATTATCAACCCAATTCGTCAACAATTAGGAAATTCGATTATGCATGTTAACCAATCAGCAATTGATTTTGCTAACGCTGTGGCAGCAGGTTATGATGCTGATAAGTGGAGTTTGTGGAATGGGCATGATGTCCCAGCTATTGAAAAAGCCGCTGCACAATTTGGATTGGATAGTAAAGATGGAAATCTCTATGAATGTGCTGCTAGTGGTATGCCAACTAGTCCATGTACAATGAACCAACTAAAGGCGGCAGTTTATGACGGATTGAAGCAATTGCTCTTCTTTGATGCAGCCCATGCAGGAAGTGTTATTGGATATAATTATAGTAATAACCAAGCACCTTCATATTTCGGATTATCAGTCGATAAAGAAGGAATTTTACATTTTGAACAAATTCATGATAAATCGGGATATATTGTATCTGACATTCAAGATCGAAGTAAATTTAATGTAAATGATAACTATGCTGTCCCATCAAATAATATTAGTGCTTTGAAGCAACAACAAGCTTCATTGCAATCACAGGTTAATGATGAAAAGGGAGCTGTTAATGCTGACAAACAGGCTGTAAATAATGCTCAAAATGCTTTAAATGCTGCTAAAAGCATTCAAACTCAAGCTAACAATGACTTAGCAAGTAAACAGACAGCGTTAGCTAATGCTAATGACGCTTTGCAACAAGCTCAAAGTCAATTAAGCAAAGATGAAGCAACTTTGGCTCAAGCACAAAAAGACATTGCTAATGCACCAGCTGAACTTGAAGCTGCTAATACGCAACTTGCCAAGGACAATCAAACATTAACGAATGCTAAGAACGCTTTAGCAACTGCTAATACACAATTGACAAATGCTAAGAACGTTCAAGCTCAAGATGAAGCCAAATTAAATGATTTAAACAATCAATTAAGCCGTGATGAACAACGGCTTGCTAATGACCAATCAATCTTAGCTCAATTGCAAAAGCAACTTGCTGATTATCAAAACGCTCCGGCTGAATTAAAAGAAGCTCAAGCTAAGTTAGCAGATGCTCAAAGCAAATTAGCACAAGCTAAGAATGCTTTAGCAAGTTCACAAGCAACATTGAATGCTGATCAAAAAGCATTAGCTGATGCTCAAGCTAAGTTAAATGACGCTCAATCTGCTGAAATCCAAGCTGAACAACATTTAGCAACTTTGCAAAAGGCTTATGATGCTCAACATAAGGTAACCGAACCTCAAACTAGTCGACGTGTATCGACAACTGCTGAAATTGGTTCAACCTATACTTTAGGTTCACATACTGTTTCAGAACCAGCTGTATTAAGTACAACGGTTAAAATATCAGACAATAATACAGTTCATGCTGATACCGTAACAGCTATTAAAACTGCAAAGATGACTGATAAAACTGCATCTGCTGCAAATATGCCACAAGCTGGTGAATCTTCATCTTCTGTTGCATCCATTATCGGTGCTGGTTTATTAGCTGCTTTATCATTCTTTGGTTTAGGTTACAAGAAGAAAGAAAAATAGTTATAGGAGAAAAAGATAAATATGAAAAAAATGAAGAAATGGATTGTTCCATTATTGATGGTATTATTAATTCCATTAACATTAGCTGGATGTAGTCTTGGTAAGACAACACCACAAAAAAGTTTAAGCGATGGAAATTTATGGTTCGTAGTAGAAGGGAAAGGAAACAATCCTTATGTGTCGGATGTAATTAGTGTAGAAAAAGGAAAACTAATTATTGCAGATATGACCCCTAAAGTTGATAATTATCTTCGCTATAACGAATTTAAAAATGCTAAAACAATGAATGATGTAAAAAAAGTATTATCAAAGCATTCTAACGACATCGAAACGTCTTATTTGAGCAAAAATGCTAAATATTATATTTTTACTAACAACGGAAATACTGACAAGGAAGCAATTCTTTCAAGCGAAAGTAATGAAATTGTTCTTTCGTCAACGAAAGTATCATTAGAAAACGGTAAATTAAATGGATTTAAAGTTGATTCCGACGCTGACGCTAATATTAACGGCGATTCAGAATATTTTGTAACTAATTCCAAAAAAGTTGAACTTGATACTTCGAAAAACAAAAACGTGGTTGTTCAAAGCATTAATGATGAATCACAAATTTTCGATTCAAATAACGGTTATGATGGTTAAGTAACAAAAAGCACCGATAGGTTAAGTCCTACCGGTGCTTTTTGGTTGTTCATTCAAATTACAACATTTCTAATTCATAAACATTTTTGATAATTTTTTCTTTTAATTTT
>NZ_JAULLI010000036.1:0-4304 GCF_030518115.1 Ligilactobacillus sp. 110_WCHN | reverse complement strand
TAATCAAAAGTTTTAAAACAAGTGAAACGATCAGGACAAGAATGACAGCCCCAATGATTGACGGGATAATTGCCATTCCTGCAATTACAGGTCCCCAAAATCCGAGGAGATGTTCGCCAAGCGCGGAACCAATCAAACCGGCAATGATATTCGCAATCCAGCTCATTGAACCCCGCCGGTTTGTCAGCCAACCCGCAATTGCACCAATAACGGCCCCAATAATTAGGACCCAAATTAAATGTAACATTTAAATTCCTCCTTCTAACTGATGTCTTATTATAATCAATTAAGTTTAAAATCTTTTTCAATTTGTTTAATATTTTGTGGTCGAAGAGTGATTTTTAATACTAAATAGATAAATAGCAGGAAGAAAATAATATTAATAATTCCATTTCCGAATAACGGTGCAATGTGGGTTAGAATCACCGCACAGAAGGTTTCAATGAAACCAAAGAAAATCGAAACGATAATGTTAACGCTTCGTAAGTAAAAGAGCCCGCACATCAGGCCGAATGCAAATTCCGCAACGAGCTGGTAAATCGTTGAAAGAATGCCGCCGTACATGTTATTGAGAATAAACACTTCAAAAATACTAAACAACGCAGAACTTAAGATTAAACTTTTAAGAATAACATTGGAAGAGGTTTGCCAATTATGAATCATCGCGGGCATTAAAATGGCATAGAACATGATGACCGGAATCGTTGCGGATGCCAGAATGAAAAACAGCCAGAAAAATGGACTGAATGAAATTTCAAGGGAAGTTGTCGACGGAACAGTCTTAAACATTGCGTTGATCGCAATTATAAAAATCAATGCAAAAACTAAAAGCCAGCCAATTCGTTTGAAACCATACCATTCAAAATAGATTTTTTCTTTGGTATACAGCCAATTGATTGCAAGAGCGATGACAATGGTGATTAAGTTGCTGATCAGCATATCATTTGCATTGATTCGGACATGAAGTGCCCGGCAAATGATGTGTAAAAGTAACATTCCGCATAGCCATAACAGTAACGTGATCCATACCCGTTTAAAATCTTTTGTATTTTTCTTTTCAGTCATAATTTAGTCCTTAACTTTATTTTTATTACTATATTTTAATACATATCCCAGATGAATTAAATTTAAAGCAGGCATGAAATTCAAATAAAAGTGGAATTAACGGTATAATTAAAATTAAGAAAGGAAGCGGAAGCAATGGAACACGTTATTGTTAACTCAAACATTGATACGGTCGAAAAAAAGGTCGTTGACTTTATTCACGGAAAAGGATTCAAGGTTTTTGATAACATTGATCAAAAGGCCGAAGCCGACAATGTTGGCCTTGAAATTCCTGAAACCCGGTTGATTATTTTTGGTAATCCGAAAGTTGGCACATTATTGATGCAGGAAAATGATGATGTTACCTTTGAATTACCGATCAAGGTTTTATTAATCGCAAAGAATGACCAAACGGAATTGATCTACCGTGATCCGCATGATTTCCCGGGAAATGATCAATTGAAGGAGCAAGGGAAAAAGATCATCGAAAAGATGCACCACATGTATCAAGAAATGATGGAAGCTGCGAAATAAAAAAATTGCACCATGCTGAATGGTGCAATTTTTTTATTTAAATGCAATGTAAATCTGGTGACTACGAGGAAATTCAATGTTCATTCGTTCCTTTAAAACCGAAATACATTTTTGTTGATTCAATTTTGAAGCTTGAAAATGTTTAAAACCATTTTCGTTTAACTGGTAATTACCACCATTTTGGGTAATTTCAATTTTCCGATCCCGTTTCCATGTTGTCAGGATCACATGAAGCCGTTTGCCGGTCTTCATCCGCTTTTGAATCATTACTGAAGCATTATTCCGCGTGATTAATTGCAAAGTATTCATCTCCGTTTCGTCTACTTTAATTTTACAAATTTTAAAGATAAAAAGCACGGATAAAGTAATTACAAATTAAAATCGCGCTTGATTTGGGTCCGCGGACGCGGTTTAAGTTGGAAAAATAAGACCAATAACGCCACGATCAGAATTGGGAGCGCAGCGCCCCACCCGGCCTGGCTTTCGGTAGTATTAGTCAAGCTAATCGAAGTAAAGTCCACGAGCAGGTGGAACAAAATCGGGGTGATCAAATTATTTGTCCGCAAATACATGAATGCTAAAATCACTCCCAAAGAAAAGGCGACCACGATTTGAACAATGGTATTCGGGAGCGGCTGCGAAAAAGCATTAACGGCGTGGGTAAGGCCAAAAATCAAGCTGCTTAAAAGCACGCCGCCTAAAATTGGATTTTTTCCCCGCCAATTATGAATCAGACTTCCAAGAATCATTCCGCGAAAGGTGAATTCTTCGGCGATCCCAATTAGAGCCGCTAAAACGAAATAAAATCCAATATGATGCATTTGATTATGATTTAAAATAATTGCGATGATGTAATAGCCGATAAAAAGGTCGACCATCCAAGAGCGCAGGAAGATATTCCAGTTGCTGAAATGGAATTTTTCTTTGGTATAAAAATGGTTAATTAATAAAGTGGCGATAATGATGCCAATTTCGCATCCGCCTTGAAGCAGTAGTTGGCCCTTAAAAAAGGTAATGTTTAATTTTTCCTGAACAACTGCAAGCAGGATATTAATTCCAAAAAAGCAGATGATCCAAAAAGCCCAGGAAAGCCAGGGTTTACTGATTTGTTTTGAATGATTGGCTGTTGCCATTCAAATTCCTCCTCCGCTGAGTCTTTAATCCTAACTATAACAGAAATTGAGGTGAAGGCTTACTGATTACAATCTAAATTTTGAAATTTGCCGATCAAAGGGTTAAAAGCTGGTAAAATCTTGGATTATTCTTCACATCGATCATTACAAAATGGTAAAATTAAAGTGATTTTATTTGAAACGATTAAATCCGATATTTAGCAAAAGAGGTATCCGAATGAAGAAATCATCAGTTTTTGATCAGAGGACATCTGCTTTGAAAAAAATTGTAAAGGGGCGCAAAGCAGAAGCTCAATCATCAGCTGTGACGGTGGAATCTGCCACCCCAACGGCATCTTCACGGCGGGCGTCCCTTGAAGGTCAGCTTGATGCGGCGCAAACTAAATTGCGTGAATTAAGTCATGAAATTGAACAGTTGCAAACGGCGGTCGATACTCAGCACCGGCAAGCAGATCAAGCAAAGCAGGCGGCTCAAACCGCACAAGCCGAACAACAACGCATTGAAGAACAAAAAGTTCAGACGCAGCAAGATCTTCAAAGTGCCACGATTGAAAATATCAATAAGCTGAGTCAGAAAATCAGCAATAAGCAAAATGATATTTTGATCGGTCGGCAACGAATCGATGAATTAAAAGATGCAAAGGACACGGGTAAACGTTCAGCGGAAGATGAAGCCCAAATCAAGCGGCTGAATGAACAGCAAAAAGCCCTTGAAGAAACGCAAGCTGAAGTTCAAAAGAACGTTGATGGAGCAAACCAAATCGTTCAGCGCGAAGTTCAGGCAGTTGAAAAGGCAAAGATTGCAATCAGCGACGCAGCTGATCAAGATGTTCAGCAGGCACGGGAAAAACTTCAAACGAAGCAGATCGATTTGAATACTGCCCGGTATAATTTACGGGGAGCTGAACGGAAATTGGCGGATGTGAAGGAAAACCTAACGGAAGTTAAAAATCAAACAAGTCTTCTTCAAGGTGACGCAACTGCGACCCTTCAAGCTACAAAAGAAAAGTTAGCGAACGATGAGCAGCTTTTGGTTGATTACCAAAATCGGTTAGCGGTTCTTCAAAATGCGAATAACCGGATGCAAAGTTTGCGGGCTGAATTACGGCGGGCAAAGGAAGCTGTTCAACGCGAAACCCGGAAACGTGAAAATATCCAACAAGAGTTAGCCGAAAAGATCAACCAGTTAACGGTGGCGAAACGCAAAGGATTGGATTGCCAACAAGAAATCGAAGAATTACAGCGCAAATTACGGACAGCGCCGCAACCTGAAATTCAAAAGCCAGCAGTCTTGAACCAGCGATTGCCTCAAGTGGGCGAAAATCATCATGGAACTTCAAAGCGGCCATCTTTGTTAAAAGTTGCCGCATTGACGGTTTCAGAAATCCTTACCCGGCTTGATTTCGGCCATCATAAAAAGCGCAAGCAATAGGAAAGAGAAGTTAAAACTTTTGCTAAAAATCGTCATATAAAATTCATAATTACGGGGCATACTAAAAGCATAGTAAATAACATCCCTAGTTATTTGCTACCTAACATACTCCAAATATACAATCCTTTTTCTCTAATCTATGGTTACATAGATTAGAGTTT
>NZ_JAULLI010000035.1:0-5267 GCF_030518115.1 Ligilactobacillus sp. 110_WCHN | reverse complement strand
CTTCAGGGAACTTGGTTTCGGCCACGCTTGAAGAAAGTGACGATTATGCCAAAAGTCATAACGACATTAAAATTCCACCGTCTACGGCACAGAAGCAAATCACCAATTTAACGATGATGGTTAGTCAATTAAATCAACAAATTACAGGCTTGACTTCATTAGTTCAGGCACAACAACAAACGATTTCTAATAAATTGAAAGGAGCAAATTAGACATGGTTAACTGGTACGAAATGATTAAGGAACAATGGGACTGGGGTTGCTACACATCACGTGACCAATTGGATATTTACGTAAATTGCGGTTGGATCACCGCTGACCAAGCAGACGAAATTGCAGGAGTGGGTAAATATGCTAAACCGGCCACACCGGATACAACTACGCCAAGCGATTCAACTGTACCTGATTTAGGCGAAGCTTCAACTGGTACACCAGTAGCAAATCAATAATTTTTTTATTAAGACTAAGAGGTGGGTGGGAGGCAGAAAGGATACAGCATGAAGAAATTAAATCTTTTAGACCAATCTTCAAGTTTTAAGGTCAATGATACTGGGACAATCATTCCTTTCAATGCGTTTGAAGACAATCAGCCATTTAGTGTGACTGCCGATGATGCAACACCTATTTTCAGAATTAAAAATGAAATGGGATTCTTAAAGTCGGTCAGTGCCACAGTAGCAGTTGGCGGATATATCTTCCAATTAAACACCAAAGATTTAGTTGACTTAGTTCCCGGAACATATCAAGTAGAATTAGTGGTTACTGATTCTAAAACAAATGAAGAACAAATCTTCCCTGATACCGGATTTTGTTCATTTAATATCACAGATAGCGCAATGACAGTGACTGGGACACAGATTCCAACAATGAGTTTAGACAGTTTTAAGAATGAATTACAACAGTACGTTGAAAATCAAGCAGAAAGTAAGTTGCAAACGATTGAAAGTGACTTCCAAACATATGTTGACAATCTGAAAGATTCGATGATTAAGCAAGCTCAACAAGCTAGTTCGGACGCTCAAAATGCAATTAAAACTGCTAACGGTGCAGTAACGACTGCTAATGCTGCTTCAACCTTAGCAAGTGCTGCCTCAAGCTTGGCAAATCAAGCACTAACTAAATTGCAACAACCTATTGGGGGTCGAAATCTATTATTAGACTCAAGAAGTGGTAATGGTTCTTGCTGGATTTATAAAAATATGAACAACGCTAATATGACATTCATGGGGTGTCCGGTTGGAAAGGTAAATCAAGCATGGTATAAAGCGATTGGGGCTTATGATGCTTACGATCTATACCAACGAGGTTTATACAATACAAACGATTACTACACCTTTAGCTGTTATGCTAAGATTGATGGATCAATCAAATTAAGAAAGGGTGATATTCGTTTTTATTGCACTGCTGCCGATGCAACAGGTGGAATGCCAGATATTTCAAAGGTTAATAGTGATAGTTGGGAACAAATTAGCATAACATTTAAATTTACAGAGGACACGCCAAATAAAAATGATGGGACTCAATCTATTAGATTTGAACCCAATGTATCGTGGAGTGGTAGTGGCTCTTATCAAGGTGTTGGAACAGGGTATCTATATCTCGCATGTCCGCAGCTCGAAAAAGGAGCTACTGCTAGTGATTATCGCCCGGCTCCTGAAGATAATTCTAGTGATATTCAACAAATGCAGTCACAAATCGTAGCGTTGACTCAACAGATTGCGACATTGCAGACAAAATAGTTAATTAATCAGGTGTGAAATTTAACTTCCTATTTCGTTAATATAGATAGGAAGTTATAATAGATTTATCCCTCTGAAAGAAAGGAGGGTAGTCGAAATGGATTGGAGAACAATCTTAATCACATTTGTTGTTCCTTTTGCAGTGAATATTGCAACCGAGTTGTTTAAGAGATGGCTTGATAAACACAATAGGAAGTGATTTTGCCAACAACAATAAAATCAAAAAATGGTAAAAAAAGAGACTTGCTGAGGAGGCAAGTCTTTTTTTCGTCTCGACGAATTATCGAAACAATCTTAATCACAACTAAATTATAACACACAAAAACCGACTTGCAATAGCAGGCCGGTTTTTATGTGTAAAGTGATATTTAAATTATAACATATCCATTTTGTTTGCGTTAAAGAAACGGAGGTGAGAAAAATGCCACATCATGTTTTAGGATTCGGTTGGGATGAGTTAGCAAGTATCATGACAGTTTTTTCAGTAGTGTGTGGAGTCTTTATCGGCTGGTTAGTCCATACTGTCAACGATAACTTTGCTAAAAATTCTAAACCGCTCAACGAAAGCATTGATAAATTAAGTAAAGTCATTGATTCGTTGAAGTTCCAATTAACAAGCCATCAGAAATCAATCGAAGATGTATCTAATAAAATGGAACGAATCAACGATCACGTAGTCGATCACGAAGCTCGTTTGAAAATCTTAGAAAAAGAAGAGGAGGATAAAGATGACTAATACAATCACGCAAATTATTGTTGCGGTGGCAGGAGTGTTGACACCTGTCATTTGTGGATATGTAGCTAATTTAATCAAGAAGTATATTCCTGATAAAAGTTTACTCCAAGCGTTGGGACAATTCGCACAAGACGCAGTAGTTGTTGCTGAAAAAGCAGGAGTTACTGATAAGTTATTGGATAAGAAACAATACGCAATCAACAAACTCCAAGACATGCTAGAACATGCAGGGTTTAGCAAACAAAACGAAGAATTGCTTGGAAGTTGTGTCGAACATGCTTATTGCGAATTAAAACACGATATTGAGTCAGTTTACAAAGCGCCAGCAGTTTCTGACACTAAACCAGTTGCAGAAAAGCCAAAAGAAAAAGTATACAAGTTAAGCGAAATGTGTGATAAAGACGGGAATATTATTCCAGAATTAATGAAAGGAGTTCCGGGATATGAAGAAAAATAAACTTATCATCGGTACAGCGATGTTAGCCGGTTTGACGGTTGGTGCGGGGCTAGCTAACCATATCGAACCGCCTAAAGTTGAAGCTGCACGAGTTGATATGATTGATTTGAGTAATCATAATGGGGCATTTACTTTAGCAGAATTTCAAAGTATGCGGAATAATTATGGTGTTAAAGCAATTACAACTAAAATCAGTGAAGGCAACTATTACGCAGACCCTTACGCAGCAGGGAATATTAAGACTGCTCAACAAGCAGGGCTGTATATTAATGGCTACTACTTCTGTCGTTATACCGATGTAGCTAGCGCCAAAGCAGAAGCAGAATACGCCGTACAAGTTGCAAGACAAGACGGTTTGCCAACAAACGCTGTATTGTGCGCTGACATTGAAAGTTCACAGCAACGTGGCTTAGGTACTTATGTCAACAGTTTAGCAATCGAAGCCATGAAGCAGATTGTCGAAAGTGCTGGGTATCGGTTCGACGTATATTCAATGTCGAGTTTCGGGGATACTGTTATCCCATGGAAATACATGGGTTGGATTGCAAATTATCCATTCAATTTAACTGTTGACCGGTATACGAAAGGTCATGCTTGGCAATTCACGGACAAGCAACATTTCAAAGATAGTTACGGTAATTTTGACGCTAGTCAGCTTTACGATAACTACTATACCGGTGGCTTGAATAAGAATGCTGTTATTAGCAATGCTGACACACACCACGTTGACACGCAACATGCAACAAACAAGCCAGCAAGCAACAGCAACATGACGGCTGACGGCGGTTCATCGAATGAAGATTATGCACAACGTGGCACGTTCACAGCGAACACCGCGCTAAACATTCGGATAGCTCCAAGCACTTCGGCAAGTATCGTTGGTTCATATGCACCAGATGAAAGCTTGGTTTATGACCACGTTTATATTCGTGGCGGTTATGCTTGGGCTCGGTACATGAGCTATTCAGGTACTTACCACTATGTTGCCATGGGTAAAATGGGCGGAGAAGAGTACGGAACTCGACAAGTATATTCAAACCGGACTTACACTGTTCAAAGTGGTGATACATTAAGTGGCATTGCTCGGCGGTTAGGTGTTTCAGTTTCATACTTAGTAAACAAGAATGGAATCAACAACGCCAACTTGATTTATGTTGGCGAAACGTTATCATATTAGCGTTAATTGAATATCAAATTAATTAGGAGCGTGCCATAATTGGTACGTCCCTATTTTTGTGTATATACAAGATGTAGGGATAAATTTAATTAAACACAAGATTTGGGAATTTAAAGTTCATGTTTAAATTGTTAGAATATTTATGAAGTATTGGAGGGTATGATTATGTATGATGTTTTCAAAATAGTTAATTGGTTACGTGTAAAAAATAATGCAGAATTAAGACAAAGTGATTATGCCGAAGTATTAACTCAAATGAAAGCGATGAAACTCCTATACTATATTCAAGGAGTTAGCCTTGCATATCTTAATAAAAAAATGTTTTCAAATAATATTGTAGCCTGGAAATATGGTCCAGCAGTTGTTGAAGTTCATCAAAAATATTATGGACAGCGTGAAATATTAGGTGAGATTACTGATTCAGATATTGAGGACTATAACGAATTATCTAAAGACGCTGAAGCTAGCGAAGTATTAAATGCTGTATGGGAAGCGTATGGAGATATGTCTGCTTCGCAGTTAATGAGAAAAACTCACAATGAATCTCCATGGCAAGAGACAAAACAAAGTGAAGTTATTACTGAAGAAAAAATGAAAAATTACTTTTCAAAAATTGTGAGTGAAGAATAGTGAACAAAAAGTTAAAAATACATGATACAGAGTCTTCAGAAGATAAAATAGTAATAAGAAAATATCAGGACCAAAGATTAACATTTAATTTTTCATTTTTAACAGCTGATAAAGCTTATAATCTGACTAAATGTGACAAAAAAGTTAAGTCTAAATTAATTGAAAGAATTGAAAACTTATCTCAAGAAGATGTAACTGCGGTGTTAAATAGAACAAAAGAGGTAGGTTTAGAAAAGATACCTAATGATGAAATAACGGGATTAAGAATTCATAATGTGTTCAAAGACACACGAGAAAGTGAATGTAATAAAGATTTTTGGGTTTTTAGGTTATCTAGCTTAGGAAGAGTCATTGGGAAGATGAATAAAAATATATTTTATATATTAGCAATTGACACAAAGTTTAAGTTATATGACCATGGTTCTTAACAATAAAAAAAGCTTTCACTGCATTGGCGGTGGGAGTTTATTTTTCTACCAAGAGTCAAGCTATATCAAGAAATTATTTAATTTTTATCAATAAATAATAG
>NZ_JAULLI010000034.1:0-6777 GCF_030518115.1 Ligilactobacillus sp. 110_WCHN | reverse complement strand
GATGATCAGCGATACTGTCGCTGTTAGTCAACGAGACATTCAGGTTTTTCAACTTCTTCATCAGCATGGAATTCAGCTTGAGATTCAACAGGTTTCAAGCGATTCAAAGAAAGATATTTGGAAGTTACTAAAGAACAAGAAGTTAGTGGATTAATTGCTTTTACAAACACTAAATTCAAAGGAGGAGGATATTATGGTAGGAATTATTCTTGCCAGCCACGGCGGATTCGCTGAAGGGATTTATCAATCTGGCGAAATGATCTTCGGCAAACAAGAAAATGTTAAGGCATGTATCTTAAAACCGAGTGAAGGCCCAGATGATATCCGCAAAAAGATGGAAGACGCCATTGCTTCATTTGATGATCCAGAACAAGTATTATTCCTGATTGACCTTTGGGGTGGCACTCCATTTAATCAGGCAAATAACTTATTCGACAAGCATCAAGATACATGGGCAATTGTTACCGGCTTGAACTTACCAATGCTGATTGAAGCATACGGCGCCCG
Organism: Ligilactobacillus sp. 110_WCHN; assembly: GCF_030518115.1. Taxonomy (NCBI): domain Bacteria; kingdom Bacillati; phylum Bacillota; class Bacilli; order Lactobacillales; family Lactobacillaceae; genus Ligilactobacillus; species Ligilactobacillus sp. 110_WCHN. The sequence goes on along the minus strand of NZ_JAULLI010000034.1, from coordinate 6,270 downwards.
GTTGCAAGACGGAATTACCGCACAACAAATTGCCAAACAAATTATGGAACCTGCTAAGAACGGTGTAAAAGTTCGGCCTGAAAGTATTCAACCTGAAACCGAAAAGCCACAACAAGTTCAAAGCAACAGTGCAAATACTGTTAGTTCAATTCCAGAGGGAACTGTTCTTGGCGATGGTCACATTAAATACTCATTGATTCGAATCGATTCACGGTTGCTTCACGGTCAGGTTGCCACTTCTTGGACAAAGACGGTTAAACCAGATCGAATCATCGTTGTTTCAGACTCTGTAGCGAAGGATAAGCTTAGAAAGAACATGATTATGCAGGCGGCTCCTCCTGGTGTCCACGCTAATGTTGTTCCAATTAAAAAGATGGTCGAAGTTTCAAAAGATCCAAGATTTGGTGATACTCACGCGCTGGTTCTTTTTGAAACACCTGAAGATATTTTGAAAGCTGTAAATGCAGGACTTGATTTGAAAGGTAAAACCATTAACGTTGGTTCAATGGCTCACAAGGTTGGAAAAGTAGCCGTTACAAAAGCAGTATCACTTGATCAAACAGACATTGATACTTATAAAGAATTGATTAAAGATGGTTTGAAATTTGACGTCAAAATGCTTCCTTCTTCATCTTCAGATGATATTTCTGAATTACTTGATAAAGCAAGTAAAGGATTAGCAGAAGGAAAGCAAAAAGCATAATAAGGAGGAAATACTATGTCGACAATGTCAATTATTTTAGTCCTCATTATTGCTTTCTTAGCGGGTGTGGACAGTGTTCTTGATATTTTTCAATTTTATCAACCAATTGTTGTATGTACATTGATTGGATTAGTATGCGGACAGTTAACTGCTGGCTTAGTTCTAGGTGGAACACTACAAATGATCGTCTTAGGCTGGGCAAATGTTGGAGCTGCGATGGCACCTGATACATCATTAGCCGGGGTTGCTTCTGCAATTATTTTAATGCTAGGTAACAAGGGTGTTAGCGGCGTAAATACAGCCGTTGCCATGGCGATTCCATTAGCTGTTGCCGGATTAATGCTTACGATGTTAGTTCGAACATTATCTGTCTCATTTGTTCACTTTATGGACGCGGCTGCTAAGAAAGCCAACTTCAGACAAGTTGAAATGTGGCACTATATCGCAATGGTTTGCCAAGGACTTCGGGTTGCAATTCCAGCTGGTCTTTTGTTATTCATCCCTGCTCACGATGTTCAAGCACTTTTGAACGCAATTCCATCATGGCTCAACGACGGAATGACAATCGGTGGTGGCTTAGTTGTTGCTGTTGGTTACGCAATGGTTATCAACATGATGGCTACAAAGGAAGTATGGCCATTCTTCATTATCGGTTTTGTAATTGCTGCAATTAATCAATTAACATTGCTTGCTTTAGGTCTTTTAGGAGTTGCCTTTACACTTATTTATCTCAATCTGGATAAGCATGGAAACAATAACGGAGGCGGCGGAAACAGCAATACCGGTGATCCGTTAGGCGATATTCTAGATGATTACTAAAATAAGGAGGAATTCGAAATGGCTGAAGAAGCAAAAGTTGTTTTATCAAAAAAAGATCGATTTAAAGCCTTTTTGCGTTCAACATTGATCCTTGGTTCATTTAACTATGAACGGATGCAAAACGGTGGTGTTTGCTATTCAATGATTCCTGCCATCAAAAAATTGTATAAATCAGAATCGGATCGGGCAGAAGCATTAAAGCGGCACCTTGAATTCTTTAACACTACACCTGAATTATTCTCACCAATTTTAGGGGTTGTTCTTTCATTGGAACAAGACAAAGCAAATGGTGCAGATGTTGATGATAGTGCAATTTCAGGGGTTAAAGTCGGAATGATGGGACCTTTAGCCGGGATTGGGGATCCAATCTTCCTGTTCACATTACGGCCAATTCTGGGATCATTATGTGGTGCAATGGCGATTTCAGGAAACGTGTTAGGTCCAATTCTGTTCTTCGTTTTATGGAACTTAATTCGTGGAATTTTTATGTGGAATTTACAGGAATTTGGCTATAAGGCCGGTTCAAAAATCACTGAAGATGTTTCGGGTTCACTTCTACACGATGTTACGCGCGGTGCCTCGATGATGGGGATGTTTGTCCTTGGTGGATTAATTGATCGATGGGTTAAGGTTGATTTTAAACCAATTGTATCAACTGCCAAAATGCAAAAAGGAACATACATTGACTGGAGCTCACTTCCTTCAGGTCATGCAGGTGTCCAAAAAGCACTTGAACTTTACAATAACGGTCAAGGTCTTGCATTATCATCAACTAAAGTTACAACAATGCAAAACATTTTTGACCAATTGATTCCTGGACTGGCAGGATTGTTAATTACGTTCCTTTGCATGTGGCTTTTGAAAAAGAACGTTTCACCAATTTGGATTATTATTGGATTATTTGCCGTCGGAATTGTCGGTCACTTAGTCGGATTACTTTAGAATCGAGAAGGGAAAATGATAAATGGAAATTGCACAATCACAAAATACAAAAGCAGAATTTGTTGATAAAGCAACTTCTTTCATTGGAATGGCGACTTACGGTCAGATTATGATTGGAGATAAAGCTTTTGAATTTTACAATTCTAAAAATCCCAAAGACTATATTCAAATTCCATGGAATGAAGTGGATTTGATAATCGCTTCTGTATATTTTAAGGGCAGATGGATTCCAAGGTTTGCAATTCAAACTAAACAAAATGGAATATTTCCGTTTGCAGCACGGCATCCAAAAGCTGTTTTGCGTGCTTGCCGGGAACATATCAATGCTGACCACATTGTGCGTTCGCTTACATTTTTCCAAGTGATTCGAAGAGGAATCCATAATCTTTTCCATCGAAAAAACAAATAAAAGAAGCTCTGGTTTGATCCAGAGCTTCTTTTGCTATTTATTCGCCTTAATTATTCGTTTAATGTTTCGCTTTAATACTTGGAAGAAAGTTAATGAACGAACAATGTTATTTGAATCAATATAATTTCGACAAGCACGTAATACCTTTTTTGGTTCTTTTGATGAAAAAATGTACATTTTTCCTTCTTTGGTTTGAATCGCAAAACGCGGAATATACTTCCCCTTGAAATATAATGAAGCAATAATTTTATTAACTTCATCCCACGGAATCTGCAAATAATGATTTACATTATCCCCATAAAACTCAAACGCTTTGTTCCCAACCATAATCTGACCATACGTTCCAGTTCCATGGTGATAAACCGCTTTTTCAACAATATCTGCTTTCGAATTTAATGATTCAACCATTCATCTTTCCTCTATTCCAAAGTAATTATTAAAGTAAACCAACGACGTGGCATAAAATACCAACGATGAAGATTCCGATAATGATCCAAATTGGTGAAACCTTCTTCTTAAGTAACCACATGCAAAGGAATGTTAAAAGTAATCCAGCTAATCCTGGAATTAATTGATCAAGAACATTTTGCATTGTTGTGATCTTAACGGATGATAAAGCTTGACCTTGACCATTGTTATAAAGTTCAAGTGCTTTTTGGATCCCTTCATGGCCTGAAGGAAGTGAGTGCCAGTCAATATAAGCACCTTTTTGTAATTGAACCTTTGAAACAATCGGTTTGAAATCAATCTTAACCCACCGTTGAATCAATGAACCAAGGACAAACATTCCAAGCATTGAAGCCCCACGAGTTACGTCTTGCATCATTGTTCCTGATAAGTCGTCGGTAATTGCAGAACCAGCTTTGTAGCCAAATTCTTGAGTGTACCATTGGAAGCCCCAACGAAACAGGTTCCAAACAACGAAGAACATAATCGGTCCTAAAATGTTCCCGCTCATCGCAAGTGAAGCACATAAAGCACCTAAGATCGGACGAACCGTGAACCAAAAGACTGGGTCACCAACACCAGCCAACGGGCCCATCATTCCGACCTTAACCCCGTTGATTGCTTCGTCATCAACATCGCCACCGTTAGCGCGTTCTTCTTCAAGGGCTAACGTAACCCCAATAATTGGTGAAGCCATAAATGGGGTCGTGTTAAAGAATTCCATGTGGCGCTTTAAAGCTGCTTGGCGATCTTCATCTGTCTTATATAATTTCTTGATTGCAGGAATCATTGAAAATGCATAACCGCCGTTTTGCATCCGTTCATAGTTCCATGATCCTTGTAAGAATTGTGAACGAGCTGCAACTTTGAAACGTGTTTTCTTATCAACTTTAATTCGATTTTCTTTTTCAGTCATTCTTTTCACGCTCCTTCATTTTAGTAGTCATCTAGAATATCGCCTAACGGATCGCCGGTATTGCTGTCGCCACCGCCGTTACCGCCATTGCCACCTTTTTTATCAAGGTTCAAGTACATCAATGTAATTGCAACAGCTAAAGCACCGATTGCTAACAATGTTAATTTTGTTAAAGCAGCGATTACAAAACCAACAATGAAGAATGGCCATGTTTCCTTAGTAGCCATCATGTTGATAACCATTGCGTAACCAACGGCAACAACCATGCCACCACCGATCGTCATTCCGGCTGATAACCATGAAGGAATTGCATTTAACATGTGTTGAACTGTGTGAGTTGGGATAATAAGTAATAATCCGCAAGGAATAGCAACACGTAAACCTTGTAAAATAATTGCAACTGTTTGCCACATGTTCATCTTCTTAAAGCTAACTTCTTCAGCAGCCTTATCCATTGCGTGGGTAATCCCAACACAGATTGTCCGCACGATCATGTTCATAACTAATCCGGCAACGGCAAATGGAACAGCCATGGCAACAGCGGTTCCAACACCTTTAACACCTAAGTTACCCATTGCTAAAACAATTGCTGACGCAGTTGAAGCAAAGGCAATATCTGGGGCAACGGCTGCACCGATGTTAGCCCATCCTAAAACGATCATTTGTAATGTCCCACCAAGAATAATTCCGGCAGTCAAGTTTCCTGTTACTAAACCAATCAATGTACAAGTAACAAGCGGTTGATAAAATTCAAATTCATCTAAAATACCATCCATCCCGGCAAAGAATGCAATGATAATTACTAAAATTGCTTGAACGATAGACATTTGTCTTCCTCCTTACTATTTCTTTTTCGCTAACTCTTCACGAGCCTTATTAACAAGATCCATCATGTTTTCTGGTGAATCATTTGGAACTTTCCGGACATCAAACTTGATTCCCATTTCATTTAACTTGTCATATGTTTCAACATCCTTTTCGTTTAATGAAAGAACCTTGTTTACGGCAACCTTACCTTCAGAGTGAGCCATTGAACCAATGTTCAGCGTTTTAATGTCAACGCCGCCTTCAATTGCTTTCAAGGCATCTTCTGGGTTTTCAAAGAGGACCAATGCCTTCGTTGCTCCAAACCGCGGATCTTTTGAAACTTCGATCATTTTCTTAATTGGAACAACGTTTGCCCGGACACCAGGAGGAGCAGCCTGAATAATCATGTTCTTCCGTAACTTGTCTTTCGAAACGTTGTCTGAAACAACAATGATCCGGTCTGGACGAACTGATTTTGTCCAAGCAGTAGCAACCTGACCGTGAAGTAACCGTGAGTCGATCCGAACTAAACCGTATTTGATGTGACCGTCGCCTAAAACCGTTCCTTCAGGGATTGCACCGGTTGGTTGCTTACTTTCAGCAGCTTTTGGTGCTTCCTTCTTTGGAACAAGTCCTTCAGGCAAGGTCTTGATTCCGTCCTTGGCAGAACCAACGATTTGTTTGGCGATTTCACGGGCCGTAATTCCATCTTGCAACCGGGCACCATATGCTTCGATCAACATTGGTAAGTTTAGTCCGGTAACAATTGCCCATGTATCTTTGTGTTCAGCAAACAAATTGCTTGCTTGGTTGAATGGAGTACCACTCCAAAGGTCAATTAAGAATAATACTTGTTCTGGATCATCAAATGAAGCAATGGCGTCTTCCATCTTTTTACGAATATCATCCGGACCTTCACTTGGTTTCAAGATACATGCCTTAACATTTTCTTGTTTACCGAAGATCATTTCGCCAGATTGATAAATTCCTTCAGCGAATCCGCCATGGCTAGCAAGGATAATTCCTACCATAATGTTTTCCTCCTTTGGTGTATTCTTAATTCGCAAAACCTACTCGGTAATCAAATGCTTATCAATCAAAATCTGCCAGAGATCTTTCGGACTATCGCTTGATACTTTCTGAATTTCAAGCTGAATTCCATGCTGATGAAGAAGTTGAAAAACCTGAATGTCTCGTTGACTAACAGCGACAGTATCGCTGATCATT
>NZ_JAULLI010000033.1:0-8768 GCF_030518115.1 Ligilactobacillus sp. 110_WCHN | reverse complement strand
GGTATTGGCTACTAATGTATCTCCTTGCGCATTATTCCCAAACGTGATACCGCCATCAAAGTGTTGCCTACCCGTCCAAGTGTTTTCGCCACTCAACAACTTATCAACTGCCTTTTGAGTTGCGTCTTCAACATATTGTTGAGCTTTACTGATGTAGTTATTCATCAGTTGTTCTAACTGATCGGCTGACGTGTTTAAATTGTTAAGCTTGTCAGTTAACGCGTTGATTTCTTGTTCAACCTGGTTTTTCCATTTTGTGTAGTCGCTATCAAATGGATTGACCCCGTTTTTGAAATCAGCAGCTAACAGCGTCGCATTCTGGGTAACTTGGAAGAAGCAGTAATGCGATGTTGCACGGTTGCCACTTTCGTCCGTAATTTCAAATTGGAATTGATAAATTCCGGCTTCTTGAAATAAACCAAGTGGGAAAGTGAAGTTAATCAAACTTGAGTTAGCTTGATTTTCTGAACCAGTTACGTGAAATCGTTCGCCACTTGGATATGCGCCATCAATACTGATGGTTTTACCGTTTAATTGCCACGGAACAGCGTTATTCATAAACATAATTTTCAGGTCTTTTCCACCTTCACCTGTGCTGGCATTAAATACTGTTCGTAAGTCAAAGAAGAACTTTCCTGGTTTATCAACGTCCAAAATGATATAAACTAGGCGTCCATTCTTGAATACGGCATTTTGTCCTTCTTGAATAACTTTTTGAACATAGCCAGTATCGATTAACGGTGTGATGTCAATTTCATCATTCATTAATCCGTACCTCCTGTGATTTGATTAATTGCGGTAACGATTAAACCTAAGTCGTCCGCAACTGCTTGCCAATAGTTATTCCACAGCGCTTTATCAAAGTACAGCACTGTTGGAATGACTGGCTTTTTGTATTCATAATCAATAATGCCGGCCATTAACAGAATATCGTCCATTAAGTCCGGCATTAATTTATCTAATAATCTTGCGTTATTTAAAAACTGAACCCGTGCATTTCGATTAAGCAGCGGTAGCAATTGAACGTCAAAGCTTACGTCATACTCACTAAATAGCGGGTTCGTTTGTGATAGTTTATTGATTTGGTCAATCAATTTCTGAATTGTCGTAAAATTCGTCTGATTGGTTGTATTTAATGTTCCGGGATTACCGTCCCAGAGCTCTATCTTTGCTTCCACGGTATCCCTCCTAAATCAAATAGTTGAAGTTTCCATTAACTGGGCTCATTAACTCACTAATTGGCGTCCCTGACAGGTCAGAAATGCTTAGGATATTAAACTCCCCGTCAGGTTGAACTACATAATTGACGATATAATTCTTATCTGATGAAACAATAAAATTCCCTGTTCTCAAGCTTTTTGGTCGATACGGTTCGTCAAACGTTCCTAAAGTTCTCAACGACGCAAGTTCTTGCATCGATAGGTCAACGTAAACTACACCGGATGAAAATGTTAAATCAATCTTGCCTGTTAGTTCCCCAGTATCAACATTAATCGTTGCTGTTTGATTAGTTGAATTGTTTGAAACATCATTAAAGTTATGTGCAGCAATCGCGTTGCTAACTGCTTTAGATACGTCATTCTTCAATGAATTATTAATTGTAAGAATGTTTGGCTGCAATGAATTCAAATCAATTTCTCCACTCTGTGTGGGATCAAATGGATAGATTTTATATCCTGTAATTTCAACCCATTCTTTGATATCCATTGGAAGAACTTCGAGATAAACTTGTGAACCAAACTCTGGTGTATCTGAGCCATAGTAAGTTACCACAATTGAAAACGTTGGATTCAATTGCATTGTTGCTCGTGCAGCTGCTTCCATCGCCTGTTGAGTAGTTGGTGTATCATTCTGATACAACGAACCTGGTTTATCTCCCCACTTATTAATGGAATCATTATCCATCACCCAGAAAGGTTGAAAATACTTAGGTTGATTATTATCTCCGGTCGCCCCTACACAATACAGTTTATTGACAATTGAAGTTGAATCGCCGGTTAATTGAATTTGATCTGTATCATGTTGATACCGAATCGTTTTATTCAATTTATGAAGATATTCATCGTGACTCCAAACGATTACATGTTTGTTATCGAATGTTACTTCACAACTCCAATATTGTTTAATGGTGCTTAAACCACTCTTGGCATCCACATTACCAAAATCAGTAAGTGTTCGGTTAGTAAAATTTCCACGAACTTCCCAATCAAAGCCTTTAACATTACCATCAAATAACCAATGCAGGGCGTCTTGAATTGACATGCTAACTGCTCCAGCCTTAGTCTCCATGTGAACAATATATTGGCATTCATACCCAATATGAGTTGCTGAAATTTGAATTGTGTCATAACCATCAGCGTACTGTGGATTATATGTTTTAATCACATATTGTTGACCACGAAATTCAATGATATTTTCATTAATTAATAATGAATATCCAAATGAATCTGTCACGTAGCAGCTAAAATCTAGCTGATATTGACTATCTTTAGTCCATGAAACACAGAATGTACTCCAATCTATGCCTTGAAGAATCGCTTTATAGTGGCCTCCGCGATCCATAACATAGACACGTTCATCTAAACTCATAGGTAAAGAAATGGAAAACTGAATTTAATGTCAACGTTTGAAGCGCCACTTACTTCAAATTTATTCCAACCTGGAGCCAACGTGATATATCCCATATCGGTATTAATCCCCCAAGCGTCATTATTTAAGAAACTATCAACACCCTTCAGCATGAATGTATCAGTATTTTTTATGTTCTGATTAATCGTAATGCTAGTATCCGTAGTGTCATTTTTAATCGTTGGTTTCCCGTCACATTTCAATGTAATTGTTAACTCATGTCGATTTCTATATGGATCAATCATAATATCTGAGTCGTTATATACCCAGAACGTCCCAGAATTAAATTCATATTTAATTTCACCATGCAGATCATCATTATTCGTTTCATTCATACCGAACTGATAATCAGTGCCGGTAAGTTCGTCACTGTTTTTAATACTCTGTCTAAATCCGCTTGGAACCGTGAACTCGATCTCCGCTGTACCATCTGTAAAGTTGATCGTTGTAAACGTCATTGGTTTTACAAAGCAGTAATAGCAAATGTTAGGTTCTACTTCATCATGAATCCTGATTGGTTTTTTGGAATATAAAAGACGGTACAATTCACTTACTAAAAGTTTGTAATCGTACACGTCTTTTCCATGAAGATACACTTTTGCTTTAACTGTTGACGGCCCGTAAAATGCACCGTATGTGATCTCTCCGTCAGTCCCTACTAACTGTTTGACTGTGGGTGTCAATTGAGGTGCAACTTTCGTGATTCCCATAGCAGTTATCCCACTAATCACATCGTTAATTTCAAACTCGTTTTCGCCGTCTTTTTTGACGTAAAGTTTTTCAATTGGCAAATTCTAGCACCTCCTAAATTGATTGGAAATTAGTCCGTTTCTGATCCATGCCGAAAGCATTATAAAATGCATTCTTTGCAACTTGAGTATTAGTACTTCCATTGTTCAATACATTTAATTGACCATTCGCAATATTAATCAAAGTCTGCATTAAAGCATTGTTTTGTTCAAGTAACTCTTCCACACGTGAATTGTCAGTAGTATTAACTGTTGCTCGTGAAGGTTCTTCTGCGGCAAACATTGAAACGACCTTACCAAGTAGTTCATATCCACGAGAGCGTTTAGGACTTGCCAATGGAATTGCCATTTCTGGACCATCTTCACCAAAGATACTTGGCTCATTAGCAATGCCACCATTAGCAAATACATGATGACCAGTCGGACCCCAGCCACCAGGCATTCGGATATCTGAACGCCAATTTGAATCGTTAAATACGGCATAGATTTGGTCTTCACCAGAAAGAATATTAGTATGTCCTGGCACAGCCCACGCTGCAAAAGTACTTGGAACGTATTGGAATAAACCTTGAGCAGGATTCCCATTCGCCATATTGATATCCCAAACTTGTTGCCGAATAGATTGGTTCCCACCTGATTCTTTTTGAATACGGGCAAGTAAAGCTTGCATATCGCTATCTGATACATTCGTGTGAGTTGCATCCGCAACTTTTCGAATTACACTTGCCCAGTTTCCAGCACCAGGGCCAATGTTTTTAGCACTAATTCCCGCAACTTCAGAATCCATATGATCCTTAACTTTATCAACTAAGTTTTTCAGGAAATCACCAATACCTTTGATTGACTTATCGACCGCACCTTTTGAAATATCGTGCGGTACACTACCTAAATTCTTTACTGAATCAAGGTTGAATGCTTTCTTAGCAATATCTTTCAACTTATCGATTGGATTTCCAATGTCTTTGATAGCTTTCAAAGCATCATCTTTAATATCGCCAAAGATGTCACTTGCTTTATCTTTAACTTTCTTAATGAAATCACTTAAGCTCGTTGTTCCCTTTGCATATCCAGGGAGAGTTCCAACAAAATTTCCTGATAATAACTTAGCAGTATCATCAGCATTTAAGATTTCATCGCCAGCTTCTAAATCAGCTAACTGTGCACCTTGAGCACCGAGAATGTCAAACTTTCCTGAATATGGTTTATACCGTAATTCGGGACCTGCTTCACCTACAAGCGCTTTGCCGTTGTCAGAAACGCCACCACCTGATGCATAAGCTAAACCGCCAATTTGAGTAGGAGTTGATGCAAGCGAATTAACTTCAACAGACTTTACACCAAACGGCTTTGTTAATTTATTGAAGAATTTAACAATGTCATTCCATATCTTGCCTAAACCACTTGCCTGTTCACTATTAGCTTTCATCGTACTATTAGCTTGGTTAGTAGCGTGGTCAACTACACCGTGTGACTGATCTTTTGCTGCTTGAGTGATTTTATCTCTTTGGTCGCCAGCTTTTGCAACAGTTTCACTTCTTTGCTTTTCGGCAGCCGAAATTGATGAATCTCGCTGGTTTTCAGCATGTTTTACAACTTTGTTTCGTTGATCATTAGCTGCACTAACCGAATCATCACGTTGCTTTTTAGCGCGAGCAATAACTGCATTACGTTGCTGTGTTGATGCTTTGTCAGTTCCTGAATATTCATCATAAGCTGCATTAACAACCTTTTTATATTTATCGTTAGCAGCTTTTACAGCATCATCTCTAGTTTTATTTGCTTGAGAAACAATATCTTTATATTTCTTCTTAGCAGTTGAAACCTCTTTATTGTATTCATCTTTTGCTAACTTTGTGACTTTGTTATATTCGGTTTGAGCATTATTAACAATGGTTTGAAGTTGCTTATTGGATAATTTTCCTTTTTGAGTAACTAATCTATCATAATCTTTTAGTTGCTCTCGATTTGCCTTTTTTAACTTACCTGTTAAGGTCTCATTTTCCTTAGCTTCTTCAATTGTTGACTTTTTAGTAAAATCATTTGCTTGTTTTTGTAAAGCACGTTTTTTAGCATCCTTATCTTTTTCGATTGCTAGTTCGCGCTTTTTCTGATCTTCTTGAACCTTAACCGAATCTGAACCATACTTTTTAGCATCTGCATAGATCTTGCTTTCCCAAGTCTTTTTATCTTTTTCGATTTGTTTATCGTATTTAGATTCAAGCTCTGAACGTTTTTTCGCATAATATTTTGATACTGCATTTCGCTCTTCAGCTGACTTTTTATCCAATGCAGAAATTCTTTTATTTCCGTCCTGGATTTCTTTCAGACGTTGGTCATATTCCTTCTTTGTGATATCGCCGGATTTTAGAAGCGTGTTTAAATCAGCAGTTTGTTGCTTAATATAGGCTTCGTTTTCTTTGTGAAGTCTATCATAGCTTTCTTTCATGCTGATTTTAGGACCTTTAATAGTGTGTTTGGCAATTTCTTTCCCTGCAAAATTGCCAACAGCATTACCTAAAGTTCCACCAATCGCAGCTCCCACAGGGCCACCCAACACGGCCCCAATACCAGTTCCTAAAAGCGAACCTATTCCAGAACCCGCCTTGGTATACTTTTCTGTGCCGTGGCTTGTAAGTCCCTTATAAATATCAAAGGCACTCATAGCAATATTTAAACCGCCAACTAATTTACCGCCTAGTCGAAGACCTTTTGCGGCAAGGCTAGCTTCATCGCTCGCACCAACATCAAAAAGTTTGCCGAAAATTTTTCCCTTTTTAGCAACTTTTCCTGCACTTTCACTCGCGCCCTCAGCTAATTTTCCAGCTTCGTTAGCGACTTTATTTGCAGTCCCCGGTGTTTTTTCAGCTAATTTATCAAGAATCTTTCCTTTTTTAGCCTTAGATCCAACTTTTTCAACAGCATCTTCTGCAATTTCTTCAGCACTCTTGCTAACTCTATCCTTAATAGAAGTTTTGTTTTTTAAGCCCGAAATCGTATCTAAAATGCTGCCGCCGCCTTTTACGGTATCAATTGCATCAGATAATGCACCCATGGCTTTTACAACACCATAAATAGAATTAGCAAAGCCCAACATTTTTTTAGTCACGAAGTAAGTAGCAAACGTTTCGCCAATGACTTTAATCGCCTGTTTGTGGCTAGCAATATCGGCAAGTGCTTTTGATAAATCTTTAGCAGCATTACCTGTGGACTTATCACCGAACATATTTAGAATGCTCTTGGAAATACCTTTGATAACGCCGCTAAATGTCGCCCACACGCCTGAACCGAATTCACCAATGATGGTTGCAACAGATTTACCCATCGAAGTAAATGCTGCTGAATTCTTATCGATGTACCTAAACATTCCCTGGAGCTTATTTCCCACAGTTTCAATACCACTGCTAAGAGTTTTCATCATGCCACGGAAGCCTTTAGAATCAACAACGTGTGACATACTTTCGGCTAATTGTGAAACTGTCGGCAAGACTGCTGACGCTAATGTCATCTGAACATCTTTTGATGCTGCTTTGAAACGGTTCATCGCATTTTGAGCAGTACCCATGTTCTTTTCAGCAAGTTTTCCAACATAGTCGTTCTTAGTAGAATTAGCGACCTCTTTGTTTAAATCGCGTAATTTATTGGCATTATCTGCAAGAATTTCCCCGGCCTGTTGACCAGTTGTCCCAAACAAAGAATTGAATACCACGTTCTTTTCAGCAGTACCCATGTTCTTAGTTTTTTCACCAAGAACACCCATGATGTCAGATAAACTTTTAAGGTTTCCACTAGAATCAACTAGATCACTCTTAGTGATGCCTAATTTCTTCAAAGGGCTATCAGCACTATTAATGTTCTTAACCGCCGTAGATAAGCTATTGATCACTTTGCGTAATCCGGTACCAGCTTTATCTGCTTCAAGACCGTTATTGCTCAAAACACCCATTGCACTAGCGGTTTCAGATAAACTAATGCCTGCACCGTGAGCAGTTGCACCTACATACGACATTCCAACACCTAAGTCTTGGAAGTTGGTTGATGTCTTATCAGCAGCATAGGCTAATTCATTAACTGCTGTTTTAGTTCGCTTGGTCATTTCGGCAGTTGATTGCAATGCTTTACCATTCTTATCAACTTTCATGCCGAATGATTCCATAACGTTCGATGTAACTTCAGTGACGTCTTTTAATTCATCGCCAGTTGCAACACTAGCTTGAACTTCTGAACGCATTGCACCCAAGGCTTGCTTAGATGTATCACCACGCTTGACTAAGTCTTGATATGCTTCAGCAATTTCTTGTTGTGACTTTCCGTATTCAAGCGAATATTTACGCCCGTCACGTTGCATTTCAGAAACATTCTTAGTTACTTCCGCAACTTTTTCGCCACCGGTTTCAAGCAAGTTAGCTGTTGTCCGATATGTGTTCTGCATTTCAGACGCGCTCTTACTTGCAGCAACAAAGCCGGCACTTAAACCAGCCACAGCCACTCCAGCGGTTGCCCCAGCAGAAACAACTTTCCCGGCCATTGATTTAACACCAGAGCCAACTTGACTTACTGACTTACTAATTTTGTTATAGTTATCATGAATTTTAGCAGCTGCAATATTGGTACTACTGAAGCTTTCGTTCAACTTAGATTGAGCAGAACGTGTTTTAGCCATTTCAGTATCAAGCTTTTGCAATGAACTTGCAGTCCGTTTATATGCATCCGATTCCTTGCCTTGTTCGGCAGCAATTGAATTAAGTGATGATTTCAACTTTTCATGCAGTGAACTCATCTTGCTTAATTGATTGGCATACAAACGTGATTGCTCATAATTCGCTTGATAAGTTTTGCCTTCCGTTTTTAATTTTTCAATCATTAAATTTGATGATGTGGTCATCTCTTTTAGTGATTGTTTGACTTTATCAGCGCCACTGGCATAATAATCCATTGATTTTTTAGCACGATCTTGTTGAGCATTTAAATTAGCCAATTGTTTTTGTGCCATTGATAATTGCTTAGTCAATCGTGCATAAGCTTCAGAACCTTTATTAGTTGAAGTATCAATGGTTTCCATTTCAGACTTAAGCTTTGAAATGTATTCTTCTTGCTTTTGAATCGCATCGCCTAAGCCTTCATATTTAGCTTTCGCAGCACCTAAATGGTCACCCACGGAATTCAGCATCGCATTCTGTGCTTTCCAAGAATTCATTAACGCGCTGACTTGGTTCCTTAAACCGCTTAATTTTTCAACAGCCTGCATATCATCAATTGTGATTCGTGTAGCCATTGTTGAAATCGGTGTTCCATTACCTGCCATAGAATTGTAACCTCCTTTCCATAAAAATTAAGAGAACAGCGACATAATATCCTGTTCTCTGTCTTCTCGTGATTTTGCCAATAGAATTT
>NZ_JAULLI010000032.1:0-9176 GCF_030518115.1 Ligilactobacillus sp. 110_WCHN | reverse complement strand
AATTAGAAGAAATGGCTTTTTATTTTAGGCTAATTCAGTAGAAAAATTAAAAATGGATTCATTTTCAATATCTTTATCTTTGATACCTACAATGAAAGTTCCGTGATTTCCGCGGAATAAGTACCATTTTTGTGTATAATCTGAACGATTATTTAAATTTAAATTTAAAGGCAAATATAAATTCTTCATTGAAATTACCTCCCCTAAAAAAATAATTCATTATATACTATATAATAACATAATTAATAAAAAAATAAGATATTTTTTTGGAGGTTTTTAAATGAAAACGGAGGTAATTTATCAAAAATGTAGCCAATGGGTGAATGATAATTTTAATTTTTTTAATCCCGTAGAAAAAAGGAAAAATGTTGATAATGATCTACAAATGAAAGCATATATAGAATTAATTTTTATGTATAATATGTTTTTTCCAAAAAGGGTATATTCTTCAGATATAGAAAAAAAGTTACATAAATTAATATTAAATTTATCTAAAGACATAGATTTTAACGATTATTTTTTATTTGATCCAATATTAATTTCAGGAGCAGAAGTTCTTCAGGATTATATGAATAATAACAATAAAGATGAATTTGATATTGAAAAATTCAAAGAATTGATTTTATCTAAGTTAGATGTTTTACCAAGAAGAATGCCATATAGGCAACTGGATGTTGCATATTCACTTAATAAGATTGGAATTAATTCTAACTATCCAGATACTAGTAAACTATATCATCAAACAATATTGGATCACGATTATAACCCGTTATATATATCTGATGATTTAGCATATTCAATCACGCATACAATTTTCTATATGACAGATATGGGTAGAAAAATACAATTTTCTAATACCCAAAATATAAACAATAAATTAAAAGATCTAATAACATTTTACGAGTTAAAAAATAATGCAGACATTTTATCAGAATGTCTAATTTGTTTGGCTTTTGTAAATCGTGATTATCAAAAAGACTACTTAGATATAGCATCTGCAGCATTTAATGTAATAAATAATAATCAGTTGGATAGTGGTCTGGTTATTGCACCAGGAGAAAGCCGTGAAAGTTTAAAATCTAATTCTAAAGAACAATTATTTTTTAAAAATTATCATACTGTACTTGTAACAATGGGAGCATCATTTTTATGGAACAAAAAGAATTAATAATAAAAATAGCGAATAAGTTAAATAGTAGTAAGTTTAATAACGACTTAATTAGTGAAATAACTACTTGTATTAATTTGGCTTTAAATTGGGAAATTTCAACAGGTAGTATATCTTATAGACTAGTTAGTGACATGATATTATCAGTTCTAAATATGTCGGAAGATGTAGAAGGTCTAGTATATATGCAGCCCTATAATATAGTTGAATACAGCCTTTGGTATGCTTTTCTCATGAAAAAAGAAAAATTAAATAATAAAGAGCATATTTTATTGAATACAATAAAGAGCGTTATAGATAGTTCAATATTTTGTGAATCTGAATGGGCATTACCTTTTAAATTTAGGGTGTATCAAAATATTTATGGAGAAAAAGGAATTCCTAAAGAGCTATTTAGACAGTGTGAACTTGACTTTAATAATTTACAAGATAAATCTTTATTGTTAAATGATGATATTTTAGAAGATACATTGTTATATTATACATATTTTTATAAAAATGTAAGTAAAGATAAAAGAAATTCTTTGGTTACATACGCAAATATGTCAGATAATCAAGAGATTAAAAATTTGATAGAATCAATTTTTAAAGTAGATATAAAAAATATGCATTATAGAGATAAAGTAAGTGATTTATTTGAGTGTATGATCTTAAAAGAAAAGGGGAATAAAGATTATGAATAAAATGACTTTGAACATGAAAGAGTGGCTTTTAAAAAACAATTCAACTTTTAATAGTAGTGTTTTACAAGATATTTTAGAAAATAATAGTTATAACTATGATATGTGTAACAATCAAATTAACAAGGGCAAAGTTTCAGATAATGATTTATTATTACTTAAATGTTCGAATTATGATATTCATAAACTAAATATAGATAATGTGGTATTTAATTCAGATTTAAGAAAAAGAAGCTTAGAGGAAAGTATTAAAGAAGAAAATACAGACTTCCTTTTTAGAAATGATATGGATTTGGAAGATAAAATATTAGTTGTATTAAGCAATATTGAGTTGGTTAATATTAATGGAATATTAATGTATTTAGCAAATGAGTACCAATTACCATTATTTTATCTTCTTGCAAGTTATTCGAGGGTAAAAGGGGTTATTGATAATAAAATGATTTCTAATATAGAAGAATTTACTAGACTAAATAAATCTACGTTAGGGTATATAGGTTTAATAAATCCACTGAAACCAAATAAATTTTCAAAGGAAACATTGAAAATTTGGCGAGAAATGAGTACCGCTTTTGCATTAGCATTTTTAAAATAAAAAGGTTTCTCCTATTTTAGGAGAAACCTTTTTATTTTACTAAATTGACATAATTATTTCTTTTTAATTTTTTGAATATAAATAATCCCACAATTGACACAATTGCAATTAATATATTAGTAAGATCAGAAATAAATCTGAAGTGAGTTAATACTTTTTTTGATAAATTAAAGAACCCAACAGGAATAACATTTAGATATGTATATTTAATATCTTCAGACGAAATTCCTACAAAGAACGAATGAATATTGGAACTATTAATAGTCCAAAAACATTTTATTTGAATAGCAACAAGTGCGCAAGTAACTATTACGATTAATGCAGTTCCTAACTTAGGCTGACGAATATTTTTAAATAAAATGATAATTAAATTTAGTAGGAAGAAAAAAGAGGAGAATGCAATTAATTTATCCAAAGTGAAATTAAGAATTCTGGATAAACTTAAATTTTTATGTGCGGCAAACTGAGCGTACTGGCCTAAAATATCAAAAACAGTAATAAAAACAATATTGAACATAGTATTTAATGTTATTATCGTTTCTTTACTTTGTGGCAGTATATTTATTAATTCATCACTGTTAAAATAATATTCTTTTAGATTTTTCCAGACTAACATTATAAATATAACCGCATTAGCTGCCATAAACCATAATCCGTGAATCATGGATAAATTGGAATTATTTTTCCAAATAAACGAAAATATTATAAAAAGTATTTCAACGATATATGGAATTATAAAAATAGAAATATCATTTTTTAATTTTATTTGAGAATAAACCTTCATTTTATTTCATTACCTCCCTGTAAAGTGACTCGACATCAGGATAATTTTCCATAATGTCAATAGTATTTGAATTTAGAACTATTTTCCCTTTTTTTAGTAAAATAACTTTATCAAATAACTGTTCAAGATCTTTAATTAAGTGTGTAACTATTATAATAGAGCTACTAGGATTTCTATAGTTTTTAATAGAATCAAGTAAATAGTCTCTGTGTAAAGGATCTACTGCTCCTAAAGGTTCATCTAAAATATAAAAATCAGTATTTCTAGATAAAATTAATGATAAGTGAATTTGTTCATGCATACCCTTTGAGCCATCATGCAATTTCATATTTAAATCTATATTAAAGTTATTTAACATATTAATTGCTTTTTGGGAATCAAAATCATCGAAAAGATCATTAAATAGTTTAATTGCAGTTTTTACTTTCATGTCTTCATACAAAAAAGGACGGTCAGGCATGTATGCTATACTTTCATGAATTTTACGCTCTCCTGAAAAAGTATTTAATCTTTTTAATATAATGTTTAAAAGAGTTGTTTTTCCTGCTCCGTTGGGGCCAAGAATTCCTATTATAGATCCGTCTGATTTTAAATTTAAAGACAAATCATTTATGGCTTTTTTCCTTCCATATTTTACAGTTATGTTATTGAGTTTCATAAAATTCCTCCATATAAATTCGTCTACTATTAGCAATAGTAAGAAGATTTAGCTAATCACGTTAATTATACTATATAAAATAAATAAGATAATAGTATTAGTTTAATTAATTAATTACACATCATCATAAATGATATTTCTTGGAATATCAATTTGATTATCTAGCATGATATCTTTCCTAATAATTTAACGACTTATTATCAACAGAATATTGAATAATATTTAGTATGTAAGCATCATATTTTTGTTTCTAAAATATCTAAAATAACAGCAAAAATATTAAATATTACGTTATTTTTACGATAAAACGCGAACTATATTTATAATTATAGCTAATAGAGTTAATATAAAATTATATTAATAAGGAGGTATATTATATGGTTTACTTAGATAATGGTTCAACTTCGTTTCCTAAGCCTGAGTATGTATTAAAAAAAACATTCAAGGCAGTCTCAGAAAATTATGGAAGTAGTATGAGGTCATCATCTACTGAAAATAATGATATTATTTATGAAACTAGAAAGAAATTAGCCAAGTTAATGAATGTTCCTTTTGCTTCTAATGTGATTTTTACGAGTAACTCAACAGAGGCATTAAATGCTATTATTAACGGTTTTTTGAATGAGGGAGATAGGGTAATTTCTACAGCTATTGAGCATAATTCTGTAGTCAGGCCTTTAGCTAAATTGAGAAAATCAAAGCATATTAAAACAAATTGGGTTAAGTGCGATGGTAAAGGATTAGTTGATCCTGATGAAATGATTAACTTAATTAAAGAGAAAAAACCTAAGTTAGTTATTATGAATCATGCATCGAATATAACCGGGAAAGTTCAAAATGTTGAAAAAGTGGGTAAATTTATTGATAAATTACCTAATACATATTTTCTTGTTGATGCATCACAATCTTTAGGACATATTCCTTTTGATAATGAAAAGATAAAAGCGGATTTTATTGCGTTTACAGGTCATAAAGCACTTTTAGGATTTTCAGGAATTGGTGGATATTATATTAAACCTAATATTCAAATTGAACCCTTAAAGGTTGGTGGAACAGGAGTATTATCAGAGTTAGTATGTCAACCAGCAGGAAGTCCAGTTCATTATGAGTGTGGGACTCAAAATATTGTAGGAATTACATCATTATATTATAGCTTGGACTTTCTTAACGAATTAAATGTGGAAAATGTAAAAAAAGAGCTTTTAGAAAAAACAGAATATCTCATTTCAAAACTAAATCATTTTTCCGATGTAAATGTTTATTCCGAAAAGAATCCAGTTGGAATTGTATCATTTAACATTAAAGGAATTGTCCCTTCAAGATTATCAACAATCCTTTCTGAAAATTATAATATTGTAACTCGTGCAGGACTTATCTGTGCACCATTTATTCATGAATTTCTAGGATCTAACCCTTTTGGAATTATTCGAGCAAGTGTTTCTCATTTTACTTCAAAAGAAGATATGGATCAGCTAATTAATGCCATAGAAGATATTTTAACGAATATTGATAATATGAGAAATATAAACTTTCCTCAAGAATATGTAAACCCAAGTATATATGATTACTGTGATTAAATATTAGGAGGAATAATTATGGAAATAAAAGATTTTTGCAGTTTCTGTGATTTTGATGATGAAAAAACTATATATGAAACAGAAAATTTTAAAGTTGTTTCTGCTGTAGGACAAATAACAGAAGGTTATTCGTTGATAATGCCAAAGGATCATTATCATTGTATTGGAGCATTACCTGAAAACTATCAAAAAGAATACATTGCATTAAAAAATAAAATACGATCTGCTTTGGAAAAAATATATGGAGCATGTATTTTCTATGAACATGGTCGTGTAGGATATTGTAATGTACAGCCCGGCGAACAACTTTGTTATCATGGGCATACGCATGCTGTTCCTCTAAATGTAAATTTATATGAAAGTCTTGTTTCGGATGGACTTGTACCTGTAAAATTGTCTGATCCGGGAGAGATTTTTAACAAATACTCGACACTTGGACATTATTTATATTTTGAAGACAATGATTCTAATGCGTATATGTTTCAAATTACACATCCTATTCCTCGTCAATACTTACGTAAATTAACGGCTAATGCTATTGGAAAACCTGAATTAGCAGATTGGAGTAAATATCCAGAAAGAGAGAAAATGCTTAGAACTGTAAAAAAAATCCAGGAGGTTCTTTAGATTTATGGTTTGTATATTAGCAGCTCTAATATCATCAACATCTAGAGGGGTTATCAGTGTAATTGATCGGTATCAAATGGGATATCGAAAAGGAAATTTATTAGTAGTTAACTTCATTAATAATATATTAGCAACAATATTGGCAACAATCGTACTTGTTGTTTTACAACATTTTGTTTCGTTGGATTTTTTACTACTACCACAGCAATGGTTCAGAATAATCATATATGCATTATTAGTACAACTTGTTGCGTATGGATATAGTTACCTGTACCGTCATTTACCGTTAATTGATGCGGTGATTTCAGGAAAAGTTTCAGATATATTTATCCCATTAGCCTTAGCACTTACAACTTCCTATTTTAGTTTTAGGCAATACTCCGTTTCATTGATTTCAACTTTGTTAGTTGGTTTACTAGCTTTTTCTCCAAGTACCAAGAAGGTTGGATTTAAAACATGGATTAGAGGAATTTTGGTAATCGTACCGTTATTAACAGTTCAATCTGCACTTTCTCCAATCTTGGTTAATGATATTCATGGAATTCCAGAATTGATGGGATTTACAATCATAACTATTTATTTACGATTGATAATTTCTTTTATCTCATTATTTACAAGTTCAAAAAATAAATTATTTAATAAGGATTCGAACGGTATAGAAAAAACAGCTGTTATTGCTTATGGATTACGTTCGGTACTTACAATTGCAGCACAAATATCATTTACTATAGCAACTGCTTCAAAAGCATCGGGGATTGCATGGGTTCTCTTAAATATGACCTCTCTTTACGGCGTTGTTTTTGGTAGTTGGATATTAAAGGAAAAAATTGGAAAATTTGATGTTTTAGTATTATTAGTTGTCACAGTTATGACACTGTTAACAAGATAAAAATTTTTAAAGCCAGAATTATTCTGGCTTTTTTATTATATTAAAATCAAAGTATAAAATTTAGGAGGTTAGTGTATATGAATCTTAGTAACATTATCAGTATAGTAGCAGTTATCTGTACCTTTGTAGTTGCTAACTATCAAGTTAGAAAAGCCCTAGAAAATCAGAATAGAATTTATTGGCCCTTTATTCGATGTAAAAAATTAGCTATTATCCGCCAGAATAGTGAAACATATGAGAATGGAATTCAAATACCAGGAATAGAACTTGAAAGTTTTTCGAATTATGATGCATTGGATATTTTTATAGAAATTAGAGTAGATCTGATAATTGAAGGTGGAAAAAAATTTAAAGAAAAAGAATATTACTTTATTGATGACTTTCCAAGTGGAGCCGATAAAGAATTAAGACTTTTAAGTTTAGAAACTGAAATCAATAATAGGCTTATTAAGGAGGAGGGAAAGATTATTGGCCTATGTGATAGTAATGAAAAGGTATGTAATTACATAGAAGTTTGTCCTTATATAAAGGACTATAATAAAAGAAAATATATGGACTTTGTTAAAGAAGAAGATATTGCTAATGCTGAGTTTGGAAAGCAAAGAATATTATGTAATCAAATCTTAAAAGAAATAAGACAATACTTAGTTAGTAATTGTAGAGTTTCAATAAGGGAGATCAAGTTAAATTTAAGGACTATACAAGGTGAAACGTTAGAAATGGAATGTACAGGGAACCTTTTAAAAAACAATTCATTTAAGAAAAAAAGATATCCTTATAACAAAGTCCAAAAAACAAAATTTTGGTTAATTACAAAAAAATAATAGGTGACAGCAGAGCAAAGGTTATTAACATTAAAGAAGTATCATTACAAAAAAGATCTGTGATATATTTTTCACAGACTTTTTTTATATATGCTAAAGTTCATTTTTTATTCGATAAACTGTATTTCTAGTAATACCAACCTGGTCAGCAATTTGCTTAATAGTAATTGACTCACCATTTGCTTTTCTTCTAAGCATTTTAACAACGGTATTATAAATTAAACGCTTTTTAGGATCCTTACTATCTTTTGAGTATTGAACAACACCGCCTTTGTAGACGCCACGTTCTTTAGCAAGCTTAATCCCTTGCTTTTGACGTTCAAGAATTGTTTTTCGTTCTTGTTCAGCAGTGTATTTTTGGATTTCTAAGACAAGATTCGTTAATAAATTTTTTAAATTGTGGTCTTTAATACCTTCAAAAGAGGGAAGATCCAAAATATTAATCGTTGCTCCTTTTTGTTTGATTTGTTCGATGATATTTGAAATATCACGACTATTTCTTCCTAAGCGATCCATACTAATCACAACGACTTCATCGTCCTCGCGAATAAAATCAAGCAGCGCTTGTAATTGAGGGCGATTTGTATTTTTACCAGATATTTTTTCTTGAAAGATTTTTTTACAGTCAACTTTTTTTAATTGTTCTAATTGACGATCTAAATTTTGATCTGTAGTTGAAACACGAGCGTATCCGATTTTCATTTTGAGACTCCTTATTATATAGATTAAACATGTAGATTACACACTATTGATTTTAAAAGAAACCTAGTAAAAATGCTGGGTTTTATTTTTATAAAATATGTTTAACTAGGGTGTACCCTGTTTAATCATTATGTGTAAAATAAAAACCTAACTGTTAGCCGGCAGTTAGGAATCCATAATGTTATTCTCTACACCAGTAGTATAACATACTTTTTTGATAGTGTATAATGACAATGGCAACTAGCCTCTGGAAGGAGGTGGCCATAATGTTATTCTTTACAAAATATATCCTTGCACCAACGCTTGTCGGGTGCTTGGTAGCTTTATTTACGCACTGGTTAAACAAGCATTAAAGGGTTGCTAACCGATGCGCGTATATAGAGAAATCGTCCGTTTGAGCTTAGCCAACTTATTCGGGCGTTTTTTTATTTTAATTTTATAATGGCCAAGTGTGTGATCATTCGATGTAACTTTGATTATTATTGATGCTTCTGCGCTTAGCATTAAGAAAGATATTTAGAAATTCACGGGTAAAATCAGGACTTATAATTTTAAAAATAGCGAACTATTTTATAAATAATCTTAATATATAGTTCGTTATTTGGCATTGACTCAATCTTTTTATTATGGTTTTATTTATTATATTAGGATATACCTAAACTTTATAAGATA
>NZ_JAULLI010000031.1:0-10705 GCF_030518115.1 Ligilactobacillus sp. 110_WCHN | reverse complement strand
CACGCTTGATAATGAAGTTAAACATATCAATCGCGATGTCAAAGACACGGAATACAACGAAGTCGCTAAAAATGATTATCGGATTAAATTAGACAGTGTCGAATACAGAACTGACCGCGAAACATGGAATTACATCCGGGACTGGCTAACATGGCATTAGTGATTTCGATCGTGATTGAATTTATTCTGTTTCTAGTTATAATCAGTATAAAAAAATAACGCCACAATCGGCGTCACTACAATAATATCGACAATATTATTATAACAAATGGAGATGACGCATTGTGGACTTATTTCCAAATATTGATTATAAAAAAACGGCGGTTAATGTACGCAGTTATTTAGATACGAAATTGCCACGATTATTGAGAATGGTTAACGAAAGCCCAGCGAGTTTAAAATCTCCTGTTATTTCGGACATGCCAGTTAATCATGATGGTGGTAATCATAATGAAGAAAAATTGATTAGATACATTGCTGCTAAGGATATTCTGAATGGTATTTCATTAGCACTTAATAATTGCTCTCAGACGGCCTTTATTATTCTTGAAGGTAAATACATTAAAGAGTTAACAGATTGGCAAATATCGCAAAATATGGGCTATTCTAAGGCAAGATATTTCCAACTGAAAGATGAAGCATTCAACGAATTTGCAGACAGATTAGAAATGCAAAAAGGTTGTCCTGATTTGCATATTTACGAAGAAGAATTAGTTTAAAAACTAATTCTTTTTTTATTGAAAAAGTGTTGACTTTACACTTAATTAAGTGTATTATAATAATTGTAGGAAGGAGGTAAGCTTTTATGAAACCACGAAAAAAGCTGACGTTTGAAGAAACACTGGTCATCATTCAAATCGTTCTTCAAATTGTCAGCATAATAATCAGTTTGATTAAGTAATCAAACGATAGGAGCAAAGCAATCAAGCTGAACTCCTATTTCAGTGTATCATAAAGGCGCAGTGATATGAAGAAACTAAATAGATTAGATTGGTTGTTAATCGTGTTAATTGGATTAACGATTGTGAATATTATTATTAAGTTGGTGAAATAGAATGGCAATATCTGAAGCTAGAAAAAAAGCTAATAAGAAATGGGACGACAAAAATAAAGAGCGTATGAAATACTTGCGGTATCGTTCCTATGCTAAGACATTCATTAATAAACTCTCAACTGTGGAAGACTTGGACGAACTCTCTGCATTGATTGAAGAACGACGCAAAGAATTGAAGTGATAAATAATGTTATATGTTTTAGGATTGGCATTGTTGTTTTTGATATTGTACGTAGTTATATATGTCGTATTAATATCAACTGTGGGTGTGGTTGTAATTCAATTGCTTAAGTATGGTTTATTAGTTCTTGCTTTGCTTGGCATTGGATATTTAATTGGCAATCTCATCGTTAAATTAATCCATAAATAAATCAGACTTTTATTAGACTTTTATTGGACTTTTTGTAGACTCCAATCAGACTACAAACATATTATTATGATACTGTTGAAAAATACAGATAAGCGATAGCATTTAGCTACCGCTTTTTTTAATGGAGTGAATAGCAATGCCACGAGTTAGGCGATGCCGATTCAATGGTTGCCATGCAATGTGTGAGTTGCCATTGCATTATTGTAAGCAACATGCAGAACATGAGCAGGAATACCTTGAATCACGCATGAAGTGGGCACGTAGTCATAATAAACAATACCAACATAAATACAATACACGAGTACGCAATCGTGATACATCATCGCAAGAACGATATCAATTCTATCGTTCAAAACAGTGGCAAGTGTTACGTAAGCAAGCACTTGAACGTGATCATTATCTGTGCCAGTATTGCCTGGCTAATCACTTAGTCAATGCAGGCAAGACGGTTGACCACATCGTTGCCATTGAGATTGACCCTAGCTTAAGAAATAGCTTAGGAAATCTAGCGACCATCTGCCGAGATTGCCACCGTGTTAAAACAGATCTTGAACAGAAATTGTTTGGGACTGGTAAGGATAATTCCTTGATTGACCGTGAACCAATCTCAAAAGTTAGTGAATGGTCAGAACTGATTGAAGATTTTCAGAATGGTAAGCAAATTCTTTAAAAAAATTACTCCCCGCCCCCTAAAAACGAATTAAAAGGAGCGCACACAGAAAAATCTTCTTTTGCCAAACACGCAAAAACAAAAATGTTTTTATTTGGGGCTGTCCGGCATGGGAATTCCCTGGGAAATCCTTTAAAGATGGTCACCATCGTTTGAAAGGAGGGTCAAAATTTGGCGAGAAAACCAAAAATTACAACAGATAAACATGCTCGTGCTGATCAGCGTAGACGTACTGAAAAATTGATTGAGCAAACTAAAGATGTTGACGATTTAAAGATGACACCACCGTCATATTTCAGTGAATTGGCTGGCGAAATGTGGAAAATTGTTGTTCCGGTTTTACAAAAAATGCAAACTGTTAAACAAACTGATCATGCAATCGTTGAGGCATTTTGTATTAATTACGAACAATTAATTAATGCTTACAAAGATATTCAAGAACACGGTCAAGTTCAAGGCATTTGGAAAACAGTTGTTTTACCAACCGGTGAAGTTCTTCGAGATGATGACGGAAAACCACGTAGAGATTTTCAAGGGTTTAAACGTAATCCGTCAACACAGATTCTAGATGCTGCTACTGCTAAATTAAAAGCTTTGGCTAGCGAATTAGGTTTAACACCAACTAGCCGAGCAAGTTTAATCAATATGCTTGCTGATAAAACTGAAGGTGTGGACGTAGCAACCGCAATGAAACAATTCTTCGAGTAAAGGAAGTGATTTGAGTGCAAAAAATCGATTTAACACAATCAAAAGACGTTGATAAAGTTTATCAATCTCAGAATTATGATGAAATTCGTGCTAAATACCAAGATGACGGCACTCAATATGCTTTCGATGTTATGGATGGAAAATTAGTTGCTGGTTACATGATTAAATTAGCTTGTTTCCGTCATCTTCAAGATTTAAAACGGGTTGAAACAGGTATAGATGATTTCCCATATCATTATTCGATGAAAGAATGCCGCAACATACTTAAGTTTTCACGCGTTTGTCCGGATACTGATACCGGCGAACCAATCAATTTATTGCCATGGCAAAGATTTATCATGTGTCAATTAATGGGCTGGCGTGACGCTAAGAATAAAAAACGATTTACCAATGCGATTGTTTCAGTTGCACGGGCTAACGGTAAGACTTATTTTGCAAGTATTATTCTTTGTTACTCGTTTTTAATTGAATCAATTGGACAAGGTAACCAAGATTATTTAGTTACTGCGCCAACATATAAGCAAAGCAGCAAGTTGTTTGGTTATATCAAAGGCATGATGAAAAAAGTTATCATGCAAGAACCATTTAAGAGCTTGGCAGAGCAATTAAATCTTCAGATTTACAAGGATGAAATTGTTGAGAAAGCTAAAAACAATGTTTTAAGACTGATAAGTTATGAATCGAATCAATATGATTCGTATCACTTTAGAACAGCAGTATTTGATGAAATTGGTGATATCGATAATGATGAGCAAACATCAAAAATCACATCAGGACAAGTTAAAGTTGATAATCATCAATATATTCAGATTTCAACCTCATATCCAAACGTTACTTCACCATTTCGGAATGACCAAACCATTGCGCAACAGACAATGGAACAAGATTGGAATCGAAAAGGTGATAACACTCTCTGCTTGGTTTGGGCGCAGGACTCACTTGATGAAGTGTTCCAACCTGAAACTTGGATGAAAAGCAACCCATTGTTGGCACTTAAAAGTCAATCGGAAACGTTGTTGGATGGATTAATTAACGAACGTGATACTTTGACACTTAAAGGTCGTATTAATGATTTTCAAATCAAAAATATGAATATGTGGTTGCAGGAATCAACTAATTCGTATTTGAAACTTGTTGATATTGAAAAGACTAAAATTAGTCATTTTGATATGAAACATCGTGATGTTTATATTGGTTTTGACTATTCACTATTTAGCGATAATACTTCGTTTGCGTTTATTGTTCCTTATATGGATAACGGTGTTAAAAAATGGTATTTAGCGCAACACTCATTCATTCCTTGGTATAAAGCAGGTTCAATTGAAGCCAAAGAGAAACAAGATGGAATTAATTACCGTGATTTAGAAAAACAAGGATATTGTACAATCACTTCACATCCACAAGGAATGATTAATGGCGATCAGGTATATCAATGGATATTGGATTATGTAATTGAGAATGATTTAAACGTATTATTCTTTGGCTATGATGCTTATGGTGCGAACACGATGATTAAGAACCTAGAAATGAATACTTCGTGGCCGTTAGAAGCAATTAGACAACGGACTTCTGAATTAAAAGATCCAACCAAGTTTTTACAACGAGCCTTTGCTGAAAGCAAAGTTACTCATTTACAAGACAGAATTATGGAGAAAGCATTAACCAACGCTGAAATTTTTGAAGATAAGATTGGAATTCAAGTAGATAAGGCAAAAGCAACGTTAAAAATTGATGTTGTGGATGCATTGGTTGATGCGATGTACCAAGGTATGTATCATTTTGAAGATTTTAGCCCAGTAAATGATAAATCTAAAGAAGTTGAACGAATGACTGAAGAACAAGTCAAGGAGTGGTTTAAGAATGAAGAAAGTGGCTTGGTTGCTGAAGACGATTGGTAATAATATCGATTTAATTCTAATAATTATCGGCTTAATAGTTCTTGATATCACGATTGCTACTAAGTCGATTTTTTTATCTGGGATATTTGCTGGCATTGAATTGTTAGTGCTTGGTATTACGATTGCAATTTTAAGCAATATTAAACATTGAAAGTAGAAAGGAGGTGAGTTGATTGGCGTTTTTTAATCTTAATCGAAACACTGAAAGAACAATATCCTTATCAAATGAATATGATGTCCTAAATTTTCTGAATGGGTTGGATGATGATGAGTATATCAGTGCTGACTTTGCATTACGAAATTCAGACATCTATTCAATTGTTTTTCTGCTTTCAATGGATTTAGCGAACTGTGAATTTAAAGCTGATAAAGGCAAATATCAAGCATTATTGAATAAACCAACACAGACTGCTAACCCACACGGTTTCTGGGAATCAATGTTTGCTCAACTGTTGCTTGATGGTAACGCATATGCCTATCGTTGGCGTAATCAAAATGGAACGGATAATTACTGGGAATATTTAAGACCATCTCAAGTCGAACCGATGTTGTTAGAAGACGGTTCTTCAATGGTTTACAATATCTCATTTGATGAACCTGAAATTGGATTTATGCAAAACGTTCCGCAAAACGATATGATTCATTTCCGTTTAATGTCCCGAAATGGTGGTAAAACCGGTGTTTCTCCACTCTCAGCGTTGATTAATGAGGCTCAAATTCAAGAACAGTCTAATAGTTTAACCAAGAACGCATTAAATCGGGCAATCTTGAGCCCGGGTGTCTTGAGTGTTGAACACGGTGGTTTACTTAGCCAGAAAGAAAAAGCGGCACGTTCGCGAAACTTTATGCGTCAAGTGAACAATTCAAATGGTGGTCCAATTGTTCTAGATGATCTTGAAACATATACACCGTTAGAAATGAAAGCTGATGTCGCTAAGTTATTAGCGCAGGTTGATTGGACTACCACACAAATTGCCAAAGTTTATGGTGTTCCTGATAGCTATTTGAACGGTCAGGGCGACCAACAATCAAGTTTAACGATGATTCAAGGCTTTTATTCAAATGCATTAAACCGTTATGCTCAAGCAATCGCTAGTGAATTGAATTTTAAACTTAATGCAAACATCAAAGTTAATATTCGTCCGGCAGTTGATCCTAACGGTGATACATTTGCAACTGTGCTTGCTGGTATGGATAAAGACGGTATTTTAACAAACAGTCAAGTAGTTTCAATGCTTGAAGATATGAATTTCTTCCCTGAAAAAGTACCTGAACCACTTGATAAGGAAGTAACTCCACCTGTGGAAGGAGGTGAAAACGATGATCAAAATTCCGGTAAAGGGTGACATTATTGATAATGATACTGCTGAATTCTACGACTTTTGGGGTATGAGCAATTATTGCTCGCCAAATCAAGTGGAATCAGCACTGCAAAATGCTAATCATCAACCAGTTACTGTGGAAATTGCAAGTAATGGCGGTGATGTATTCGCTGGTAGTGAAATCTACTCACTATTAAAAGATTATGACAATGACGTCACAGTTAATATCGTTGGCCTTGCTGCTTCTGCTGCAAGTGTCATCGCAATGGCAGGAGATATCGTTAAGATCGCTCCAACTGCTCAAATTATGATTCATAAAGCATGGACGGATTCTCAAGGCAACGCTGATGATTTAGAACATCAGGCAAACGTACTTGGAACAATCGACCAGTCTATTGCTAGTGCATATGAAAAGAAAACTGGTATGAGCCAAGATGAATTGCTCCAAATGATGAGTAATGAAACATGGTTAACTGCTAAGGATGCAGTTGATAAAGGCTTTGCTGATGAAATTATGTTTGAAGACGAACAAACACCAGTCTTTAATTCGACTGAAAAGCCTGTCGTTTCTAAAGCGACACTAAATAAGTTTAGGAACATGCAGATGAAAATGGCTGAGAAAAATAAGAAATCTGACTCAGCTATTTTATTGAACAAAAAACTAGAAATTTTACGAGGTGAAAATTAATGGATATTAATAAATTAAATGACGCGTGGATTCAAGCGGGTCAACGCGTAGATGATTTAAATGCAAAAGTACAAACAATGTTATTGGATGATTCAGTATCAGCTGAAGATTTAGCAAAAGCAAAAGCAGAACGTGATGACGCTAAAATTCGTCGTGATTCATTGCATGATGAATTAGAAAATGCACGCGAAGAAGAAAAGACAATGAAAGTCGCTGATAAGAATGTGGCTATTCATACTGAAGAAGGCAAAAAGGAACACGAAAAGATGAATTTTGCCAACCAAGTTAAGGGATTGATTAAAGGTGATCCTAAGGTCATGAACCTTTTAACAGAAACGGATACATCAGGCAATCAACTTGGTTTAGTTGTTCCTGAAGATATTCAAGTTCAAATTCATGAATTGATTCGTCAATATGCTTCATTGGAACAGTATGTAACAACAGAATCAGTTTCAATGCCAAACGGTTCACGAGTATACGAAAAATGGAAAGACATCACACCATTAGCTAACTTAGATGATGATGCAGCTAAGATTGGCGATAACGATGATCCAGAATTAAACAAGATTCAATATCAAATTCATCGTTATGCTGGTATTTCAACAATTACAAACACATTGTTGAACGATTCACCAGACAACTTATTAGCATGGGTTGAAAAGTGGATCGCACGGAAATCAGTTGTCACACGTAACAACGCTATCTTGGCAGTATTACCTAAGTTATCAGGTAAAGCTAAAGCAGCATCGACATTATCATCATATGACGATGTTAAGACATTAATTAACACAGGCGTTGACCCTGCAATTGCATCTACATCATTCTTAATGACAAACGTTTCAGGCTTTAACGAATTAGCGCACGTTAAGGACGGTATGGGCCGTTACATGATCCAACCAGACATTACAAAGCCAAATATTTACCAATTAGAAGGTAAACAAGTAGTAGTAATCAGCGACCGTTGGTTACCAAATGACGGTTCAGGCAACCATCCAATGTTCTATGGTGATTTGAAACAAGCTGTTACATTGTTTGACCGTCAACAAATGTCATTGCTTACAACCAATATTGGCGGTGGTGCATTTGAAAATGACGAAACTAAGATTCGTGTTATTGACCGATTTGATGTTGAAGCAACTGACGGCGATGCATTTGTACCTGCTTACTTTAAGCTTGGAGCAACTGCAGCAGCTTCTTCAACAACAGCTGGTAAATAGTTAGAAGGTGTAGTCCGTGGCGGTCACTTTAGATGATTTAAAGCTGAACTTGCGAATTGACGGCAACGAAGATGACACGATATTACAAAATGAATTAAATGCGGCTGTATCATTCGTGAAGAACGCCATCTGTGGAGGTGATGAAGGTACGGACGCATTTTTTGAACGGGTTGATGTTCAACCGTTGTTTGATAATGCAGTTCTAGCTTTAGCAAGCACTTACTACGAAAATCGAGTAAGTGTTTCAGAGTTGCAGACATATACCATTGATGCTCCGTTGAATTCAATCATCGGAACTCTCCGTGGTATTTATGACGTGAACGAAGAGGTGGATGACGATGCGAAGAATCAATCCTAGTCGTTTGCGCCTGAGATTGCAATTCGGGCATGTCGAAAGTAAAGAAACGATTAATGGTATAAATACAGACAAACAATTTGTTTGTGATGTTGAGGTTTGGGGTGGTATGTATACGAACTCAATGACTCAAACGTATGTATTAATGGGTCAAGGAGTTACGGATACAAAGTCGTTTATCGTTCGACATAATTCAGAATTGCAAAAATATACGCATTTAAAATATCAAGGCAACGTCTACACGGATTTAGTATTCAACGAAGATCCATATGACGCTCATGATAGTTTTGATACGGTCACAGGAAAGTTGGTGACGAAACGTGGCAGATGATAATGACTTTGCCGGTCAACTTGAAGGCTGGTACAACCAAATTGTTAAGCGTGCGAAATTAACAACCGCACAGAAAACCGAAATTAATACGGCCGGAGCAAAGGTATTTCAAGAAGTGTTACGCGAAGAAACGCCATACAACCCGAACCGCAAGGGAGTGCATATGAGAGATGCAATTACGTTCGTTCCGGGAAAAAACGCGGACAATATTCCGAATGGTGCAACCGATGTGGGTTGGGATAAAGACCACGCTTATATTGCACGTATCATGAATGATGGTAAGAAGAAAATGTCACCAAAGGAACAGGCACAATTGCATTTCAAAGATCATGCAGTTGAAAAAGCTAGACCGTTAGTATTAGCAGCAAAAGCTGAGGCATATCGCAGAATTGTAAATGGAGGTGGAAACAATGACAGCAGCGCAAAGGGCACAGAAAATCATTAAATCTTTAGATTTGCCGATTGCACATGTTTATTGTTTCAATTGGCCACCAGATACAAATCTAGATGATACAAGTACAACTGATGTGTTAATCACGGAAGTTAATGATATGCCAACTACATACGGTTCCGACCGCTCAAATGAAATGGAAGAAACCGTGGCAGTTAATATCTTCTACGCTAGTGATTCAACAGTTGATTTTGATAAATTAGAACAACCACTTTTGAATGCCTTTGAAATTCAAGGGTGGTTTTGTGTATATAGCCCTGGTCATTCAATTGATCCTGACACAGGGCAAGTAACCAAGGTATTTCAATTTAAGCATTTATTAAGAAAGGATGAAATTTAAATGGCATATATCGGTTTAAAAAATTGGATGATTGCTCGTATTGATCCAAAGACACATACAGTAATCACAGACGAATCAAAAGGTGGTTTAACAACAAACTGCGGAACTCCAGGAGTATTCCGTGTAGATTTAAATAGCGCTGGTGGTGCTACGCAAGCTAACCTCTCAAACTTGCAAGGTACGATTACTAAGACTTACGGTTCAAACGCTGTTGCGCGTGCTGCTGCAGGTACACCAGAACCAACTGTTGCTTTAGGTGCTAATGGTATTCCATTTGATATCTTACAAAAAGTAACAGGAATGATTAAGAACGAAGATGGAAGTTACACACGGACAACTGATGCCGAAGTTAACCACTGTGCTTTATTAATTAATTCAACTGATTGGGATGGAAATGACGGCTACATTGGTTTTTATGATGGAACTGTCACAATGGGTAACACAAATATTCAAACAAATAACCAATCAGAAAAGATTACGGCTGATACATTAACGTTTACTGCTTTAGGTATTGGTACAGAAGTTGGTCAAGCATCAACAACTGGCTCATCAGTATCAGCAGTAACAACTGGTGGTGCAGTTAAGACATTGGTAACTGGTAACTCAGTTAAGGTTTACACAATGTATAACTCAGGTGTACAAGGATTTGATTACAGCAAGATGATTGCTAATATCTTCCCACAAGCTGGTACACAATCATCATCAACCGGTTCACAACCTACTGCAACAACATCACCTGCTGCAAGTGGTTCGGCATCAAGCGATAAATAATAAATAGGTATCTTGGGAAAGGGGTTCAATTATTATGAGTAAATTTGATGCAAAAGCATTGGGAATTAAGAAACCTATCGAATTAAACGTAACAAACAAAGTTGTAGAAGAAGTAACAAAAGCTAACTTATCAATTGCAAAATCATACGATTTAACAGATAAAACTGATGATGAAATTATGAAGGAAGTTCTTGAAGCTAATAAAGCTCAAGAAAGCCTTTTGAAAAACGTTGTTGGTTTGTCAGAAAAACAAATCAAACGAATTAACGATGAAGTTAGTTCATTTGACCTAGAAATGTGGATTAAAGAATTTACTACCGCGGTTTTTACGGTCCGGAGTTACGGAATGACTCCTCTCGAAGTCGACGAAATGGAGACGAAGGAAGAAAGCAAGTCACACCACACCGGCAAGTAAAAGAGTGGGAAAGCATGTTGGAAGATTTAAGGTATGCTGAAAGGCAAGCCTTAACTGATCTTCATATGGAACCGGAAGTATATGAACGCCAAAATTACTATCGGTTTAATGAAAT
>NZ_JAULLI010000030.1:0-11471 GCF_030518115.1 Ligilactobacillus sp. 110_WCHN | reverse complement strand
CTTTGATTTTGGAACGGTTAAAGTTTAAAAAGTTTATAAATAAGTCTTATTAAAAATTAAATTCCCAATAATGACGGTTGATTTTTGATAAAATAATAAGCATAGGTTATTAAAATTCGAATACTAATTAATATTAGTAATGAGTAAGATTACTTTGGGAGGTTAAAATTTGAAAAAGAGAAACTATCTTTTATGTTCATTAACTTTGACAGGAATGCTGGTAGCGGGAAGCTTGGTGCCGACTGTGAATGCGACAACGGTTGTGGTCAATCAGCAAGCAACCCAAACATCCGGCAGTTCCCTTCAAGGACAGTTAGCTCAAGCAAAGGCTAATTTACAAGCTGCGCAAACGAAGGTGAGCACAGCTCAAAGCCAATTAAATATAATTAATCAACAGGTTCAAGCTAATAGTAGCAAGTGGCAAGCATTAGATAAGCAGCTTGAAGAGCTTGATAACAAATTAGCAAGTTTAAATAGTAATTCAAGCAGTATCAACAGCGGAACAACAGATCCACGCGCTGAAATTGCGAAACAAATTCAACAAGTGCAAACTGAATTGAAAAATGTTCAGGCTCAACATTCAACATTAGCGCAGCAACAGCAAACCGCGAAGGCAAACTTAAGTGCAGCGCAACAACAACTGGCAACTGCTCAAAAAGCTTATGACCAAGCAAAGCAGGCATTTGATGCTGCGCAAGCAAGCAGTTCAGTTTCAAGCAGTACTTTAAATGGAAGTTCAAGCGTTGCAACCA
This sequence comes from Ligilactobacillus sp. 110_WCHN, assembly GCF_030518115.1. NCBI lineage: Bacteria > Bacillati > Bacillota > Bacilli > Lactobacillales > Lactobacillaceae > Ligilactobacillus > Ligilactobacillus sp. 110_WCHN. The sequence goes on along the minus strand of NZ_JAULLI010000030.1, from coordinate 10,719 downwards.
GTGGGAGTTCCAGTGCGGTTCAGGCTTCAAGTGAAAGCAGTATGAGTTCAATAAGTAGTAAGCAAAGTTCAAGTATTGGAAGTTCATCAAGTACGGTTTCGAGTAACAAACAGTCAAGTACTTTAAGTAGTGCTAGTAGCCAATTGAAATCATCAAGCAGTAGTAATAAAAAAAGTTCAGATGTTGAGAACACATCAAGCAAGATCTCAGGCAGTAAGTTATCGAATACTTCAAGTAATACAAGTATTCAACTGAAATCATCAAACAGCAGTAAGTGGAGATCAAATGATCCAGCTATTCAAGGACAAACAGGGGCAAAGCAGTCAGATGTTTCAAAAGCGAATACTGATAACCGGAAGTTGCCGGCAACGGGCGAACAACGTGGAATCTTAACAGCAATTGGGGCTGCGATCTTGGCTGGCTTGGGAGCAATGATTCCTTTTAGAAAAAAGAGCGATAAATAATAAACGATAAAAGGTCGGGATTTCCCGGCTTTTTATATTTTTGAAAGAAGAGTAAAATAAGAAGATACGTTATAAAATTCAAGGAAGTGGAAAAATGGCAGTTACGATCACTGATCAAAACTTTGCTGAAGAAACAGCTAGCGGATTAGTTTTGCTCGATTTTTGGGGCGATTGGTGCCAACCGTGCAAGATGCTGGATCCGGTTCTTGCACAACTTGAAGATCAATTCGGTAATCAAATTAAGTTTGCAAAGGTTGATGTTGGGCAATACCGGGAACTTGCAGAACAATTTGGAATTCAAAATATCCCGACCCAAATCTTATTTGTTAATGGTCAAGCCAAGGAGAAGATTACGGGATACCGGCCATTCAAACCATTTGAAGATTATCTTCGTCAAAAGATCGATCAATATCTAAACTAAAAGGAAGAGTTTTAAAATGAGTGATAAGGTAAAAAACTATTTGAGCGTTGCTTTCTTTGCCTTTTTTGGCGGAATCAGCAGGTATTATTTAGGAAAGATTTGGCAAAGCAGCGGAACGATCGTTGCTAATTTGGCAGGATGCTTTTTGTTAGCCTTTCTGACGTATTATGTGATTGAACGCGACCTGCTTGCTGGATGGTTGAATGTCGGATTAGGAACCGGGTTTATTGGGGCATTTACGACCTTTTCGTCATTTACAGTTGATTTCATGAAATTGGTAAACGCCCATCATTTAATTCATGCGATGGTTTATTTAAGTATTAGTATCCTAGGCGGCTTTTTATGTGTAACTCTCGGCTATATTTTAGCAAGCCGACTGGTGAAGAAGGAAAAGGGTGAATTTTAATGATTTGGATGTTAGGTTTAGGAGCAAGCGCTGGAGCATGTGTTCGGTATTTTTTAACGAATCTGATCAAAGAACATGTTAAAGGCTCATTTCCATTAGCAACGTTCTTTTTAAATGTTTCAGGAGCCCTTGTTTTAGGATTCGTTGTTGGAATCAAACTCAAGACATTCCCATACGCAATTCTTGGAACCGGCTTTTTAGGTGGTTACACGACCTTTTCAACGTTTAATACGGAATTGTTTGCATTGCTGGACGATCATAATTATAAGATGGCATTTCTATATGGAATATTAAGCTATGTAATTGGAATCAGTTTTGCCTTTTTAGGGTTTATACTTGGCCAGCATTTGATTGGTTAATATGGTAAGATAGTTAGTGATGTTTAGAATTGAAGGATTAGTGAATTGGATGGTAAGAAATGAAAACTGCGATTCTAACAGATAGTGCGGCGATTATTGCTCCTCAAATCAAGCATAAATTAGCGATTAAAACGTTGTCGTTACCGTTATTGTTGAACGGCAAGCGGTATTACGAAAAGTATGACTATGATCGGCAACAGGTTAAGGCAATGCTTCGTGAAAAAAATTCATTTTTAATGTGCGGTCAGGTGTCAGTGACAGCAATCGATGAATTTTTGAATGAATTGATCGATAAAGGTTATACAGATGTTATCTGGGTTTACCTTGATAATGATATTAGCGGCTTAGGAAACAATTTACGCTCATACCAGCAACGCCATGATCAAATCAACATTCATCTGGTCGATTCGTATTCAATGGGAGTTGCAGAGGGTAATTTAGCGGTATTAGCGGCGAAATTGGTTGCCCAAGGGAAAGACTGGAATGCAATTGAGCCGATTTTAAAAGAGGTTCGGAATAGCAATCGGACCGTGATGATTTTAAAGAATTTGCGGCATATTTCGACTACCGGATACGTTAAGAATGGAGTCTTTCCGATTCAGAAGACGATTTTTCGTCCGCAGACGTTAATGCGCTTTAATCCGCAGGGACAGCTTGAAGTTCAGAGTGCTTATCTGCAGCATAGCAAACTTTCACGGACGATTCGGCGAATGATTATGCCGGCGTATCAAGAAATGGCAGGGCAGCTTCAAATTACAATTACTGCAATTCGAACCCGCCATAATGATCAAGTGATTTCACGGTTGATTAAGGCGATCAACCGCACATTTCCGGCTGCCCAAATTAAATTATATGAAATGAATCTTTCGATGATTGCCCATATCGGAACGGATGGGATCGTCATCAGTTGGGGTTAGGCTTAAAATCAGGGATGATGAATTTGTCATCATTGCTGATTTTTTTTATACTAAAACATGAGTGGTTCGCGAAAATCCCACTTAAAAAAACTAGAAAGAGGTTTGATACCTGTGAATAATCAAAAGAAACAGTCTTTAGTTAGTCTAACTAAAGCCGGAATCGTTGCGGCGCTTTACGCGGCATTGACACTTGTATTGTCGCCAATCAGTTACGGTGCAATGCAGATTCGGTTATCTGAAATTTTTAATAACCTTGCCGTTTTCAATAAGCGTTATATTTGGGCATTAACGATTGGATGCGCAATTGCCAATCTTAATTCACCGCTTGGAATTGTTGATATCATCTTTGGTTCCTTGGGGACGCTTTTAATGACAAGTTTGAGTTATTTCTTAAGCCGGCGAGTTAGATCAACAGCCGGCAAGCTCGCAATTGCAGTGGTTGTATGTACGTTGATGACTTGGACGGTTGCGTTAGAATTACATTTCGTAAATCACCTTCCGTTTTGGCCAACGTACCTAGCAGTTGCAGTTGGTGAATTCATTTCAATGGTAATTGGCGCGGTAATTTTTGGAATTTTAAGCAAACGAATTGATTTAACAAAGTAATGGAGGATCAAAATGACATTTGAAGAAGTTTTACCAGAATTAAAAAAGGGTAAGAAAGCCGTTCGAACAGGTTGGGGCGGTTCGGAAGAATATATTTTCGTTGTCAATAACGATACTTTAAATGGCGAAGCAATCAACCCGTATTTAATGATTCGGACAAAGGAAGAACCGGCATTGTCACAGTTCATGCCGACCTCGTGTGATGTTTTAGCTGAAGATTGGAAGTTGGTTGACTAATGAACTTATATCCGGAATTTGAAGGAAAGATCGTTGTTATTACGGGTGTTTCATCTGGAATCGGTTTTGAGCAGGCCAAGGCATTTTTGGATGCCGGGGCCAAGGTTTTCGGGGCCGATATTCAAAATGGCGGCCAAGTATATGAGCTGAATGATCACGGAAACTTCAACTTTACGAAATGTGATGTGAGTGATCCGCAAGAAATTGAAGCCTGGCTGAATCCGATTATTGAAAACAATCAGATCGATATTTTGATCAATACGGTCGGAATCCTTGACGGCTATGCCCCAACTTTGGAAACGACCGAAGACCAGTGGGACAAAATTTTCAATACGAATTTGAAGAGTATTTTCAGAATTACGAACCTGATTTTACCGCAGATGCTTGAAAATGGTCACGGAACGATCGTTAACATGGCATCGATCGCTGGCATGGTTGCCGGTGGTGGCGGCGCTGCATATACAGCCGCAAAATTTGGAATTATTGGTTATACAAAGCAACTGGATTATGATTACGCAGCTAAAGGAATTCGGGCAAATTGCATTGCTCCCGGGGCAATTGAAACCCCAATGAACGCAAAGGACTTTGAAGAAGACGATAGCAAGATGGCCAAGTGGGTTGCTGATCAAACGCCAGCAAAGCGTTGGGCTCAACCAGAAGAAGTTGCTGCGTTGACTATGTTCTTAGCAAGTCCGCGAGCTGATTACATTCACGGAACAGCGGTTCCAATCGATGGCGGCTGGTTAGAAAAATAAAGTGGCTAACCTGGAATTTCCAGGAATAGCCACTTTATTTTTTATATGAAGTAATTTCAATTAAATTGTTATCCGGATCAGTAATGTAAATTGAAGTCATTTCGCCTTCGGATCCCATCTTCTTTTCAGGGCCTTCAACGATGTTTACAAAGTAACTTTTAAGGTGGTTTTCAACATCATTGATATCATCACCGACAACGATGCATAAATCAGCCGCCCCAATTGTTGGATGGTCAGCTTTTAATTCGGTTGGCCGGTCGGTCTTTTGAAGCCGAATCAACTGGTGACCGCACCGTAATGTAGTGACATTTTCATCGGTTTGATCTTCAATGACAGGCATGTCGAAAACTTCGTGATAAAACCGCGTTGCTTGCGGAATGTTGCTGACCGTTAAAACAATATGATCAAGACGTCGAACACGCATAATGGGTGCTCCTTTCTAGAACAAAAATTTAATCACATAATATTATACACAATGCAACTTGATTCGTTAAAAAATTGATTAATAATTTTGAAAGCGTTTATTTTAAAGCGCTTTTGTTTTATAATCATAAATGTGAATATAACAAATAAGGAGAAAGCATATGGCAAAGAGATATGGTGCAATTGAAGCCGGCGGGACAAAGTTTGTTTGTGCTGTCAGCGATGAAAATTTAAACGTTTTAAAGCGGGTTAAAATTCCAACAACGGTTCCTGCTGAAACGATGAGTGAAGTTTTCAAGTTCTTTGAAGAAAACCCATGTGATGCAATTGGAATTGGTTCATTTGGCCCAATCGATGTTAACCGCAATTCAGATACATATGGTTACATTACAACAACGCCGAAGGAAGGCTGGGCAAACTACGATTTCCTTGGCGAAATGAAGAAACGGTTCGACGTTCCATACGCATGGACAACGGACGTTAACGTTGCCGCATACGGCGAGTTAAAACGCGGAGCTGCTAAAGGATTAGACAGTTGCGTTTACTTAACTGTCGGAACCGGCGTTGGTGGCGGCGGTGTCGTTAACGGTAAATTGCTTGAAGGTTTCGGTCATCCTGAAATGGGGCACATGATCATGCGGCGTCACCCGGATGACAAGTACGAAGGCCATTGCCCATATCACAAGGATTGCCTTGAAGGATTGACAGCGGGTCCAGCAGTTGAAGCTCGGCACCATGGAGTAAAGGCATATGAAATTCCAAAGGATGATCATGATTGGAAAATTGAAGCATATTACCTTGCTCAAGCCTGCATGGACCTGACAGTTGTTCTTTCACCAGAAATGATTATCTTTGGTGGCGGAGTTTCAAAGCAAGAACAACTTTTCCCAATGATGCGTGAATCATTTAAGAAGCAAATGAACGGCTATTTGAAGACGCCTGACTTGGATAAATACATCGTTCACTGTGCATTAGGCGATGATGCCGGGATCACCGGATGCTTACTTTTAGCCCAAGAAGAAGACGAAAAAGCAAATAAATAGTAAAAAAAAACGAACTGATAAAAATCAGTTCGTTTTTTATTATCTAAAAATGTTTTCCTTTCGGTTTATTCCACCAACCAGAAGTCTTCTTTTTAGCAGGCTTCGTTTGTTTCCGCGGCGGAATTGGTTCTGCCGATGAAGAATTTGATTCATGACTTGAATCCGTTGGAAATGGCTGATCAATTGGTTGATCGTCATTTTGAATTTCATAATCAGTTGCCGGTTCGAGGAGAATGCCTTCATCTTCAACAGGTGAAGTGTTTTCTTCGGCCGTTCCAAAAATTACTCCTAATAATCCAGTTTTCTTCAAAATTGCAAGGTATGCAAGTCCAAAACCGCCGGCAAGCACTGCACAGTAAATGAATGCGGTGACCTTTGATTCTGGAACGAAGAAGATTTTGATCAACTTGTTGATGACAAACGTAATCGCCAATAAGACAACGTTGATCTTAAGAATTTTACCAGCATAGCGCAGTTGCCCTTTTTGAATGTAATTGCGCCGCAACATTAAGTAAACGTCTAAGGTTACCAGCCCAAAGGCAATTGAAGTTGCCAATGTTGGACCGAATGCGCCGAAAAAGTAAATTGCAGGGGTCTGCAAGGCCAATTTTAAAATTACCCCGACACCGAATTTCTTAATCGCATAGCGTTGATAGCCCATTGATTGAACGGCAGTGAAGAAGTTCATGAAAAGGGCCAAAATAATACTGTTGATCAATGCAAATGACATTAATTGAGCACCGATTTTTTGGAAATCAAAGAAGATGCCGTTGACTTCCCAGGCTAAAATCGAAAGCAAAATTGATGCTGGAATCAAACATGCTAAGTTTAATTCAATGTTTTGCGAAAGAACGGTTCCGGTTTCCTTACGGCTTTGCTTTTGTGCTAACAGCGGCAAAGATGTTTCGGAAATGGCCGTTGTTAATGAAATCACGACCGCGGTGATCTTATTCGGGTTGGCTGAGAAATAAGTAAAGAGGTCCCGCGCCGTTTTCAGCGGCATATCCATCATTCCGACCGCAATTGTTTTGAAAGTCATCTGATCGATAAATTGGAAAATCGTGATTGCTGATCCGATAACAACGAACGGAATGGCATCGTGAATGATCGCTTTGAAAATTGAAGGAATGTGATTATTGTCTGCTGGCAGACTTTGCTCGTACATTTCCTTGTATTCATTGCGCTTTTTAAATCCGTGATACGTTAAGTACAACAAACTGAAGACTGCGCCGACAAAGGCAGCAAATGTACTATAGTTAACAGCTTTTAAGAAACTTCCGTGGAAGACTTCCATGATCACAAACGTCGTTGCGATGATAAAGATGACCCGCATGAGTTGTTCCCATAATTGAGAAATACCATACGGTTGCATGTCTTGGTTTCCTTGGAAGAATCCCCGAATTAAACTCATTGGCGGTAAAATTACCAACGCGGGAACGCAGCACCGAATCGTAACCGTTGTTGCTTGAACGGAAACAACCGGACTCGTTGCCGCGATCCAAGGAGCGGCAACCCAAAAAATGATCCCGGAAATCATCCCCATTCCAATCATTACGATCATTCCATACTTGAAGACCCGTAAACTGTTGCGAAATTTATTTTCACTATTGTATTCCGCAATTTGCCGGGCAATTGAAGATGGAAATCCTGATTGACTTAAAACAAGAAAAAGGGCGTATGGAGTATACGCTGAATTAAAGATTGCTTGAGCAGCATTGCGCTGTTCGAGGCTTCCCATCATCATTAACCAGGGAATTAAATAGATGATTCCGAGGACTCGTGAAAGGATACTCCCCATCATCATCCAAAAACTTCCAGATAATAATTTTTTCTTCATATATAATTCTCTCCAATACTAATTAAACATAACAAGTTTACCACTTTTGAATTGAATTTTAAAAGTTGATTGTGAGAGGAAAAGATGAAAAAAGAGGTCGTGATATTAATCACAACCTCTTAGCTATTTTGATTGTTTTGTCACACCTTGCTTAATCATTAAAAGTTCCGTTTTCAACGTCACTTAAGAACCGTTTTAAGTGCGCGAAGTAAACAGGAGCATTGTCGATCATGTGGTGGTGGCCACCGTAAGGAGTGGTTTCTAACCGAGCATGTGGAATATCACGGGCCATCCGTTCAGCGGACTTCAATGGCATTGTTTCGTGTTCACCGAATGTCAATAAGGTTGGCATTGTGATGTCTTTCATCCGGTCGCGGATATCCCATTCCTTTAACTTTCCAGTTACAACGAATTCGTTGTTTCCTTGGAATGCGTTGTATACCGGAGTAGCCATTGTTGGAATCAAGTGACGAATTGCCATTGGTTGCTTGCGGTCAACGTATTCCCGGTTCAAAACGTCAACGTAGCCTTGATAACGAGCGTTATCAAGATCATTTTTAGCTTCGCATTCTTTCATGTAAGCAACGGCTTCAGGAGTCAATGTCTTTTCCCGAAGAGCGTTGATGTGTTCGAGGTATTCATCAATGTTATCGACCATTGATGAGATGATCAAGCCCTTTAAGTGTTGGCCGTATTTAAGGGCGTACATCATTGCTAAAGCACCGCCCCATGATTGACCGATTAAGTAGAAGTTATCATAGTTGAGCTTTTGCCGAAGTTCTTCTAATTCTTCAAGGTAGTAATTGTATGTAAGGTATTTTTCAGCAATCTTTGGGTCTGAATAGTCTGGTTGGTCAGAATAGAATGAACCGAGTTGATCATACATTGTAACTTCAACGCCGAGATCAGCAAGTTCTTCTCCAAAGTTTTCCCAATATTCGTGGTTACCGCCAGGGCCGCCATGGAGGCAAAGCAACTTGATGTCGCCTTGACCTTCAGTGTGAGTCCAAATGTGATAGCCGTTATCAAGTGTAATAATATGAGTTCCTTGACGCATGTTTTTCACCTAATTTCCTCTAAATTAGTTTAATTGTAGCACTAATTTTAGAAAATGCTCAAACTTATAGTATATTAGAAGAGGAATGATCAATGAGAGGGTGATATTTGTGTTTGATAAGAAACAATTTGCACATGTCTTTGATGTGAAGGACTTTAACCGGTTAGAGATTAATCTGACCGGAACAGACTTGGTTATCCGCCAAGCAGAAAACGCCGGTATCATTTATTATGGTGAACAAAAGGACGATGATCGGTTTGAAATGAAGCAGGAAGGGCATACGTTGCGGATAACGGAAAAGAGCAGCTTGAATGTTTTGAAAAAGACATTTGCCTTTAAATTTTCAGTTGGTAAAAGCCGACTAGAAGTTACCATTCCGCAGACTGACTTTTTAAAGTTAAGTGCGGAAGTGACTAAGGGTGACGTGGCAATCGATAACGTTAAAACGTCAACGATTAATCTGATTGTTGGAAGTGGAGCATTAACGGTGGCTGATTCAACGATCGATAATTTAGATGTGAAGGCTCAAAGCGGAAACTTGGTAATGAAGAAGATCCTGCTTGGAAATGCTAAAATTGAAAACCGGACTGGCGATATTTTATTTGATGAATTTCAAAGCGGAGATTCAATGACCGCTGCTTTTGCTGAAGGCCGATTGAAGATGCGGGATGTAACCTTTAACGATGCTAAAATCACACTGGGTCAAGGAGATGTGCGGGTCCGCGGTTTTAAGGCCACCGGTGATTTTAACTTATCAACCAATATCGGTGATTTGTCACTGCGGCAAATTCAAGCCCCAACGATTACGATTGCAGCGATTCGCGGAAATGATCTTCAAAATCCAGCAAGTGTTGAAGGATTACCCCAACATGAACGCGGTCATGCCGGAGCATCATTCTTAACAAGTGCCGGTCACTTAGATGTGAATAAGGAAATTGAAATTACGAAAGAGTAAAGAGGGTGTAATGAAAGTTATGACCTTTTTGTTACTTTCAATTACGATTAAAGCTAATCAAGTTTTCGTAATATATTCATATTAGTATTAAGAATGACTTTTCTTTTAAGAAAAGCTTAATGCATTAATTGGTAACCTTAAAATTACGAAAAATAAAATCCGTCAAATACAGGTAGAATTATTTTGGGACAAAATATAAAATCAATGGATCATTTAATTCATTGATAAAGTAGTAATAAAAAGAGTTATTTGTTAACGCGTGCTGACAGCAAAGAGGTTGTGATACAAATCGCAACCTCTTTGCTATATCTACATAATCGAGTTCCAAAACAAACGAGCTTCGCGTCACCACTCAGTTCGTTTTTTGACGTCTTGTCACACCTTCTTATTTTTCGTACTCTAATTATCATTATCTGAGCAAAAGAAAAAGGTACTGATAGAGAAACTCAATTTCCATCAGCACCAAAAAAGTATACCCATTAGAAGTATTGAATCTGAAATGATAATTTTTAATTATAATTATTACCATTTCCAAAATTCATTTCCGCTAGAAACAATATATTTCTCAAGCCAATCACAAAATGAAAGACTAAAGTACTTATCTGCTTCTATGCCGGGATAGGAAAGATACTCCATATTTTTTTTATATCTGTTGAGATCAATAAACATTTCTCCTATATCTTGTAATAAAAGAATGGGAATCTTTTGTATTGGATCTGTAATTTTAAGGTTGGACGATGAGTAGATTTTACATGCAGCCCCTAAAGGCACCCCCTTAAATTCATTGTCAAACAGAATGGCCCCATTAGAAATTTCTAGAAAATTAAGATATTCTTCAGGTAATTTTTTTTGACTCAAACTGCTCAAATCTTTTTTTGATATAGGATTATGAAAATAAAAATTAGATTTCATAATCCCACCAAAATTAATGATATTAATCGGAGTAGCTCCATCTTTAGTAATGTCTTTTATTCCATTAATAATTTGTTTAATTTTTGTCATATTAATAATTCCTAAACCATGTTGTAATTAATTGGTGTTGTTGAACAGGAACAGGCATTAGATTTGAAAAATCATTTGTTCCACCATAAATACGCGGACGAATATGGTGAACCTGATTATTGTTCCAATAGTCAGCTGATTGGTTACCATATTTTTCACTAAATTCTTTAATGAATAAATATCTATCTTGGGTTGTCCAAGTAGGTGATAAAGTAAGTTTTGCCCAATCTGTATGAA